>JAGQPO010000801.1 GCA_020426665.1 Planctomycetales bacterium | reverse complement strand
TTCAGTTACACGATCACCGACGGAACTGACAATGTCGGCGGAACCGCCACGCTTGATATCACTCCGGTCAACGATGCTCCGGTTTTGCTGGGCGGCAATGACCTTGGTGCGATTGCAGAAGACGACCTTGCGAATACCGGGACTCTGGTCGCCACATTGATCGCAGGACAGGTAATCGATTCAGACGGCTCCGGACAGGGTATCGCGATCATTGCTGTCGACAGTACTAATGGAACTTGGGAGTTCACGACCGACGGTGGTGTCACCTGGACCGATCTGGGAACTCCTGATTCACAGTTTGCTCGACTATTGGCCAGTGACGCAAACACAAGCGTACGTTTTCTTCCGAATCCAGATTTTAGCGGTACGGTTTCCAACGCAATTACTTTTCATGCCTGGGATCAGACATCTGGGGCCAATGGCGATGTCGTCAACCTTTCCAATACGGATATTGCCGCTGATGATTTTGAAGTCGTGTCGTATTCGAGCAACAACGGTTCCGCTGTCTGGAGGACCGACTGGATTGAAAACGATAGCAGCGGCGGCGGGGCGACCAGCGGTGATCTATTCGTTGGCAGTGGTACTTTGCACGTCGCTGCAGGTGACTCCGGAGAAGGCCTTTATCGTGAACTGGATTTATCCGGCGCGACCACAGCATCATTGGCATTTGACTACCAGAATCTGCTCAGCGGCGAGGACGAGATCCGCGTTCGGATTTCGAACGATGGGGGATCGACCTACACAACTGAAATGATATTCAGCGGCTCCGTTAACGCGGGCGTTGGATCCGCCACCATTGATCTGACAGCATACATTGCATCTGACACGCGGATTCAGTTTCATGTGTTCAAGAATGACAAAGGCGATCACATCTTGATCGATAATCTCGTCGTAACGTTCGACAACAACAATCCATCGCCAGGTGGTGCTACGGCTTTCAGTGCAACTATCTATTCCAGCGACGTCACAGTAACGCCTGTTAACGACGCTCCCACCACCGCACCGGTCGCGTTGGCTGCGATCATCGAGGATAGCGGCGTGCGAACAATCACACAGGCTGAGTTGCTCTCCGCCGCAGGTGATGTCGATGGCGATTCGTTGACGGCGACCGGTTTGGCAATTAGCTCCGGCTCTGGAACGTTGGTCGACAATGGTGATGGGACGTGGGATTACACTCCGGCAGCTAATGATGACACATCAGTCAACTTCAGCTACACAATCACCGACGGAACCGACAACGTTGCCGGAACAGCATCGCTCGATATCACTCCGGTCAACGATGCGCCGACGACTAGCCCCGTTGTTCTTGCCGCAATCGCAGAGGACAGCGGTGCGAGAACGATTACGCAGGCTGAGTTGCTCTTCGCTGCGGCTGATATTGAAGGTGATTCATTGACAGCAACCGGACTTGCGATCAGCTCGGGTTCGGGAACGCTTGTTGACAACGGCGACGGCACCTGGGATTACACTCCGGCAGCCAACGATGACACATCGGTTAGTTTCAGCTACACGATCACCGACGGAACTGACAATGTCGCCGGAGCCGCGACGCTTGATGTCACGCCGGTTAACGACGCACCGACGACAAACGCTGTGGTTCTTGCCGCAATCGCGGAAGACAGCGGAGTGCGAACGATTACGCAGGCTGAGTTGCTTTTTGCTGCGGGTGATATTGAAGGCGATTCACTGACAGCAACTGGACTTTCCATTAGCTCCGGATCTGGAACGCTCGTTGACAACGGCGATGGCACTTGGGATTACACTCCGGCAGCCAACGACGACACATCGGTCAGTTTCAGTTACACGATCACCGATGGAACTGACAACGTCGCCGGCACAGCGTCGCTTGATATCACACCGGTCAATGATGCTCCGACGACCAGTCCGTTTGTTCTAGCCGCGATTGCGGAGGACAGCGGGGTGCGAACGATCACGCAAGCTGAGTTGCTTTCGGCTGCCGGTGATATTGACGGCGATTCGCTGACGGCGATTGGTTTGGCGATTAGTTCGGGTTTAGGAACACTTGTCGATAACGGCGATGGAACCTGGGACTACACTCCCGCGGCCAACGACGACACATCGGTCAGTTTCAGCTACACGGTTACTGACGGAACCGATAACGTCGCCGGAACTGCGACGCTTGATATCACTCCAGTGAATGACTCGCCGACTCTATCGATCAACACGGGGCTTGCGGTTGCGGAAGGATCGGTTGGGGTTACGGTCTCGTCGTCAAACTTGCTTGCAACCGACGCGGATGACAGTGGAGTCGGACTGGTTTATACCATCACTGACGCGACAGACAACGGAACATTGAATCTGATTGGCGTTGGAACTTTGGGTGTTGGTGACACGTTCACGCAAGCCGATGTGACGGCAGGTAACGTCACCTACAGCCACGATGACAGCGAGACGACGAGCGACTCGTTCGCATTTTCGTTGGCCGATGGTGGCGAGGACGGATCAATCTTAACCGCAGGAACGTTCATTATTTCGGTGATACCGGTCAACGATCATTCTCTGACGGCGATCAGTGATATCGATTTGACAGCTAATTCAGTTGCTGAAAACACTGCCGTTGGGACCGTTATCGGAATCACGGCATTTGCCGACGACGCAGATTCCAACGACAGCGTACTGTATTCGTTGATCGATGATGCAGGCGGGCGATTTGCAATAGATGGTGTCAGCGGGGCGGTCACTGTTTCCGGCTCACTTGACTTTGAATCGTCTTCCAGCGCCGACATCAATGTACGCGCTACCAGTACCGACGGGTCAAGTCTTACACAAGTCTTCCATGTCAGCATCACGAATGTCAACGAAGCGCCGACGGCAACCCCGGATAGTTTCTCGGTCATTCCAGGACAAACGCTTTCTGTTTCAGGAAGTGGAGTCGTCTTTAACGATTCCGATGTCGATGGTGATGCACTCGCGTTGATTTTGGTGACACCGCCAAGCAACGGGACATTTTCTCTACTTCCAGGCGGTACGTTCACCTATACCCCCAACGCCAATTTCTTTGGCCAGGATTCTTTCTTCTATCGGCTGACCGATGGAACGCTGACCAGCAACACCGTTCAGGTAACGATAGACGTCCCATTGACTGTTCCGGTCGTTAGCATCGGAGCAACTCAATCGTCGACAGATACATCAACGTCATCGAGTCCACCCGGGCTGTCGGACTCGTCGGATGTTTCTGGGTCACCGGAACCCTCCAATTTGTCCGACAGTTCTGATCTCGGTGGCTCCTCGATTTCGAGCGATCCAGCTGAACCGTCTTCTCCAACGAAGCAATCCACGACAGAGAACTCGTCGACCTCGTCAGATTCTCCGGGCAATCCGATGATGGCTGTGGCGTCTCCGTGGGCAACACAACCGCCAGGATCTGAAAATGTTTCTCCATCCGGGGAACGCTCAGTTGAATCAATCGACGGGCGTCTCGGAGATCTTGGACTGGAGCCTGGCCAACAGCAGTTTCTTGGTCTGCTTTCCAGCTCGGATCAGGTAGCCGCACTCACTCAAGGTTACTCGCCCGAACTTGCAAGTCTTGAACGTTTGCTCAAAGAAGACCTTGCACAAGCGATTGTCTGGGCACAGTGGGATGACGATCGGCCGGCCGAAGAGACACCGATGATGGTCTATGTCGGAATGGCGGGCGCGGGCATGAGTGTCTTTTCTATCGGATACGTATTTTGGGCTCTCCGAGGAGGCGCACTGATGACGGTCTTTGCGTCCAGTCTGCCTGCGTGGCGATTCATTGACCCGATCGCGATGTTGTCCGCCTATCGTAGTACCAAGGTTGGCGGTGATGAAAAGTTGGACTCGTTAATCGGCTAACTTCATCTGGTAACAAGCAACCTCTTGGGCGTTGCGGATATACAAGCGGTTTCCGATCAGCACGGGATGGTTCCAGGTTTTCCCCTCGATTGCCTGGAACTTGCCTCGCTCCAAGAGCTTTTCCGGGGACGCATCGATCAGGACCAATTCGCCTTTTTCCGACAAGACCAGTAATTGCCCCGAGTCGACCAGCACGATCACTTGCCCGTTGCCATAACGTCCGCGTTTCCAGCGGCGGTCACCCGTTTCCGCATCAATACATGCGAACACACCGCCATCAAATCCATAGATGTTTCCTTGGTAATAAACACAGTCGTTGTAGTCAGCCTTCAGATTCTTTGTCGTCCAATCTTCACTGGCATTCCAGTCACCGTCTTCACCGAAATTGATCGTCAGTCTTCGTAGGCCTTCGTTCATACTGGTCATGAAGTAGACCGATTGTCCGACCACCATCGGCTGCAAGACACGGTAATTGAAGAACTCCCACGGGTGCGCCCAAATCTGCTTTCCATCACCTATGTCCAGATACTGCAATCCATCATTGGCCAGCATCAACACGCCGCGTTGGTCCGCAAACGTAGCCAATTGAGCCGAACTGTAACTGTGATCGCCTGATGCAGCAGTCCATTTGATTTCGCCCGACTCGGCATCGTACGCGATCAAACCTTTGTCGCCTTTCCCACCCGCATGCACGATCACAAGTGAATGGATTACCAAGGGCGACGCAGAAAATCCCCATGTCGGCGGTTCTCGAGATGCGTCTGCCTTCAAATCGCGATGCCAAATCTCTTTGCCGGTCGCCGCATCAAGACGCACCAGCATACCCTCGGCTCCTAGCGCGAACACTCCTTCTTTGGCCAGCGTGGGAGTTGCTCGAGGACCCGCTCCCGCAATGGCTTCCCAGAATCGCCCCGGGTAAGTGAACTCCCAGATTTGATTCCCGGTGTCGGCGTCTAAGCAGACGACGGCTTCCTGTTCACCGCGTTGTTCTTGAGTGTAAATTCGGGTTCCGGCAACACTGATCGATGACCATCCGGGGCCGATCTTTCGTTTCCAAATTAATTCGGGAGGGTTTTGATCCCAATCCGATGCCAGTGAAACGCCACTGACCACACCATTTCGATCTTCGCCGCGAAATGCCGGCCACTCGGCCGACTCCAGATCCAGCGGAGTTGAATCCAGTGAAACGGAACGAACCTGATCGCGGTCGGCCAACTCACTGAGATAACGCTGCTCGGCGGTCTGTTCCCATCGCCACAACAACTGCGACTTGAACGCGCCAGTTGTGCCCTCGTTTTGTTGCAAGTCCCAATATCCGTACGCCAACAGCGACATTGTCAGTGCCACCGGAAGCCTCCATTGCGGTTTTCGCGACATAACAACAAGTCCAATCGCAAACGCAGCCAGCCCAGTCGGGATCACCAAGACGACGGCAAACATTCCCGCCAAAGTCATGTGCAACAACGCGACACAGACGACGGAAATGACCGCCATCGCCGTCGTACCAACCAATTTCTCTTTCAACGTTGCTCGACTGAAAAAGCAAAACCAAACCATCAGCAATAATCCAATTGTCGCCGGTCCCATGAATCCGATCATCATCACAGGCAACTCGGGCGATTCGAACATCTTTGGTAACATTCGAACCAATGCCATCGTCACCAACAGGACAACGGCAGGCCACCAGCGCAAAGTCGCCGTGACGGACGGTTTTGGCGGACTATTGTCAGACGATTCCAGGTTTTGATCAGCAACCACCTGATACGGTTTGGAAGCCGAGTCGTCATCCTCTGGCTCCGAGTTTTCGCCTGTGTTGGTCATCTTTAGTTTTGTAAATTTCGAAATAGATTGATGCTACGAATGGTTCGCAATCAGATTACCGATCTTGGTCCTTTATCGGCGATACTCTGGTTTGAAAAAACTGTACAAATTCTGACACTTCTCGCCAATCGCCACCGCGAAGTGGTCTAAACAGTTTTGCCTCTTTGAGGCAATGAGAGCGTCGGCTGGTCACGTAGCCGAGCCTCTCCGAGGCTCGGTATACCGCTGCTTCGCGCCTCAGATCAGCCTCGGTGAGCCTGATCTGCGTGGAGGCGATCAGCGAGATGCGTCCAAATTTTCGTCAATCGAATTCGCTGCGTCCGGCGAAATCGATTTTTTCGCGGGCGGCGAGGCGCGCAAGGAAATATTCAACTTCGATGGCGGGAATTGACGCCGCCGCAAAGATACCAATGACGAAGATCCATCCGACAATCGAAGGTGGACCAAGGATCTTGTTCGTCTCCAATATCCGAATGATACCGACGCCACAAAAACCCATGATGCAACCGCCGAGGATACGGGCGAACACCGAAGGCCGTCGGTGCAGGATTGATCGAAAACGCAAGATACGCCAAGCACAGGAAACCAACAAACAGATTGTGCCGAAGCTAAGAAAAAACACTAAGCTATCTATCGGCTGGCGGTTCAATGAAGCAGCAACGCTGTTGGTACCATCCTTGATCGCAACGATCATCAAAAAACCCACCGCGCAACCCGGGACAAACCACAGAATACTTGGTGCGAATTTGTACCGCACCGCCGCTTCGGGTAGTCGTTCGGGATCGCTAGCCGGAGGAGAATAGGGGTTTGCGTCGTCGGATCGGGGCATCAGGTTTTCTGTCTAAATGAAGAATCGTCGTTTCAACATCGAGGTCCTCTTATGAAAGCGATCACCCTAACCGCGGGTGGACTTCACTTCCATCCTTCGCATGACGGTCCCACGGCAGCAGCAGGCGAAACGCTGGTTCACGTTCTGAAGGCCGGAATTTGTGAAACCGATTTGCAACTCGCACGTGGGTACATGGGTTTTAGCGGAATTCCGGGGCACGAGTTTGTCGGAATTGCACAGTCGGGTGATATGGCGGGACAACGTGTGGTCGGCGAAATCAATTGTAGTTGCCGAAGCTGTGAAACGTGTCGCGCCGGCCGGCCGACCCATTGCCCAAATCGCACCGTGATCGGAATCGACCGGCATGATGGCGCCTTTGCCGAATCCGTCGCCGTCCCACAGCAAAACTTGCATTCGATTCCGGATCACGTCAGCGACGATCAAGCTGTTTTCGTCGAACCACTTGCCGCCGCATTCCAAATCTTGGAACAGATTTCGATCCAATCATCGGACCGAATCGCAATTCTGGGTGACGGGCGACTGGGGTATCTGTCCGCACAGGTACTTTCACAAGTATCTGATCAGGTGACCGTTTTTGGCAAACACGGTGTCAAGCTGTTGCGGTTTGGTCATCGTGGGATCACGACTGTTCAGATTCCCTCGAGTGACCCCCACGAACTTCCGGCTAAATCGTTTGACATCGTTGTTGATTGCAGCGGATCAACCACAGGATTACCGATGGCCCTGCACATGGTACGACCAAGGGGGACGGTTGTCATGAAAACGACTGTCGGCGGCAACCATCAGCTCGCTCTCTCAGCAGTCGTTATCGATGAAATCAAGATCGTCGGTTCGCGGTGTGGGCCATTCGAAAAGGCAATTCAATCTTTGGCCAGCGGAAACATTAATGTCGATGGATTGATCACCGACCGATTCACGCTGGACCGGTATGGCGAGGCCTTTCAGGCCGCCGATAATGCCAACTCGTTCAAGGTCGTCTTTGAAATCGGCTAGGTTGAATGTCGTATCAAAACACGCTGCTTCGACGTTGCTATACTGTGGATGCACCTGACCAATCTTCGATCAACCCATTGTCAATCTCACATCATGATTCGTCCCATCACCCGTTTTCTGATCGTTCTCCTTCTGGCAACCTTCATCGGCCCAGTCGTCAGCGCAGCGTCACCGGTTCCGCAGAAACCGAACATCATCTTCATCTTGGTCGACGACCTGGGCTACGGTGACCTTGGTTGCTATGGCCAAAAGCTGATCAAGACACCACGATTGGATCAGATGGCTGCCGAAGGTATGCGGTTCACCGATTTCTATGCCGGCAACACGGTTTGCGCACCGTCACGAAGCGTGTTGATGACAGGCCAACACATGGGGCACACGCATGTTCGCGGGAATGCCAGCGGCCCCGACATGTCAATCCAGTCGTTGCGAACCGAGGACATCACGGTCGCCGAAGTGTTGAAAGGTGCCGGCTATCAAACAGCGTTGTGTGGCAAATGGGGGCTTGGTGACGAAGCGCCCGGTGGTCGTGATGGATTGCCGAGACGTCAGGGGTTTGACTTTTTCTACGGCTACCTCAATCAAGTTCACGCACACAATTATTATCCCGAGTTTCTGTGGCGAAATGAAACCAAAGCGTTGCTGCGAAATGTCGTCAAGGAAAACGATCGGTCGTACGGCGGATTCACCGGAGGTTGGGCCACAAAAAAAGTTGATTACAGCCACGATCTAATCGCCACCGAAGCACTCGGGTTCATCAAGGAGAGTGCGGCGAATAAAGATGCACCGTTTTTCCTTTACCTTTCACTTACGATTCCACACGCCAACAACGAAGGTACAAAAGGTACCGGCGACGGCCAGGAAGTTCCAGATTACGGGATCTACGCGGACAAGGACTGGAGCAATCCCGACAAAGGCCAAGCGGCAATGATCACGCGAATGGACGGAGACGTCGGCCGACTCCTCGATTTGCTTGACGAGTTGGAAATCGCGAAGGACACAGTCGTGATGTTTTCCAGTGACAACGGACCGCACGACGAAGGCGGCCACAATACGGAACGTTTCGATCCCGCCGGTCCCCTGCAAGGAATGAAGCGCGATCTGTACGAAGGCGGGATCCGTGTCCCGTTCATTGTCCGTTGGCCCGGGACGACTCCCGCGGGGACGACGTCCAACCATATCGGTTACTTTGGTGACTTGATGGCCAGTGCCGCCCAGCTTGCCGGTGTCCAGTGCCCCGAGAATACCGATTCGATCAGTTTTGTGCCTGCAATCACCGGCAATGCGTCTGCGCAAGCCCAACACGATTTTCTGTATTGGGAGTTCTATGAACAAGGCGGAAAACAAGCCGTCCGCGCGGGCAATTGGAAAGCCATTCGAATGCCATGGGGGACCGGCAAGACTCAGCTGTATGATCTAAACAACGATATCGCGGAAGCAAAGGACGTGGCGGACAATCATCAAGATATCGTCAAACGACTCGAAACAATCATGACGACTGCGCACACGCCCCATCCGAACTGGCAACCGCGCGGCCAAGCACCCAAAAAGAATTAGCTAAAATGGTTGATCCAAACCACGCCAAGATTGATCGGCGACGTGTCTTGAAGCAGGCAGCCGCGCTGTCAGCCGCGATCCCGGCCGCTGCGGCGATTCAACCTGCACGCAACCTCTTGGCGGCAGACACGAGCGAATCAACAGCCTCGACATTGATCCGGGATGAAAACTCGAAACCTGGATCGAAAAACTGGCAACTCACTCGCGTGCGGCTGGACACTCGCGGTGGGATTCGAGCTT
>JAGQPO010000800.1 GCA_020426665.1 Planctomycetales bacterium | reverse complement strand
TTAGCCAGGGCCAGAGTATGGAAAAAAGCGACACGATAAATAGTTGTTGCTGCTGTTCAATATGCTCCGTATTGGGTGCATGAGAAGAGGGGGTTGCTCCTACCAACAATCGCCCAGTCAGAAAACTGTCTAAAGACTGCGGAGAAAGTTGAGGCCGAATCGGCCGTGGTCTTGTCCGTCGACGTCGCCATCTCCATCGGAATCAAATTCTGGGGCGTAGCCTGGGTCACCCGAGGATTTTAGAAAGCTTAGGCCAAAGCGTCCGTAGTCTTGGCCGTCTACGTCTCGATCACCATCTGAGTCGCCGAACATCCGGAAAAAGTTATCCACAGCCGAATTTCCGAAAACAAAATCCTGCTGCATCGTGCTGGCGTAGGTTCTGACCTGGCCGGCGATTATTTCCAGCTTGTAGTTTCCATCAGCCAACGAATTCGCCAGCGGCCCTACACCGAGTCGCGACACCGTTGATGTGCCATCAAATGTGAGTCGTGCAGATGTTCGGCCGTCTTGATTGCTGGCATCAACGTGGATTTGGCCCACGTCAACGCCAGTGTCAAGATTCGTTATACGAAAAGCAGTTCCAAGCGGGATGAGTTCCACTTCCGAATTGAACACGACCGTCAAGGAAGTGATCTGCGAACGGTTTTGGCTACCGTCATTGACATTCACAGTTTGTACGGTCGGACCAAATCCAGCATCTTCGTCAATCAGTGTTACACGCGACACGGGGTCGGCAATTCTTGCACCAACGGGCTCCGACATCCGAATCTCGAAGACCTCATTCGGCTCAGGCATCGTATCGCCAATGACCCGTGCCTTGATGATTTGATCCAACTCTCCTCCGGGCTCAAATCGCACAAGCACTCCGTCGGTCAAATACGAGAAATCGTCAATCAATCCACCGCCAAAGACAATTCTTCGAATATCCCGTTCTGGATCCAGTGTGATATACCGATCGACTCCCGTCGTCGTTGCAGCTGGTTTGCTGCTCACAACATCGATCACGACTCCCTGTTCATCAAACAGCGTGGCCGTGCGTGCACCATTTCCTCCGTCGTGAAGGAATGCAAATTCAACCCGATCGACCGGAACAGCAAATTCGACGGCTCCTCTGGAGCCGGACTGATAAACATGATTTCCACTTGTCGCAAATGCCGACGTCGAAACGATTCCCCCGCTCCATGCTGCTCCTTCATAAACAAAGCTTTCCGCGCCAAGTTCGGTGATCCCCGATTCGCTTCCCTCGTTTTCAAAGGACAGCTGATTTGATTGCTCAAGCCGCAAATAGTCCTCGCCCAGAAGCGCAGTAGCGTTTTGCGATTGCACAACAACTGATGCGGGCATTGTGATCGGATTGGAAAGCGAAACCACAAGATCGACGTCATACGCAGCAGCATTGCCTTCGTTGACAGTCAAATCAGTGATCGAAAAATAAGCGTCGTCATTCAATATCGTCCCAGTCGCACGATCTCGATCCAGAGTCGCATTGTTCGCAACGGAAAGAACCAGTTCAATGGTTTCCGAATCTTCGGGCAGGACGTCTCCAAAGACTTCTGCGGAGACAATCTGATCGGTTACGCCGGGAGCAAAGGTGAGCGTTCCCGATTTCGGAACATAGTCCTTGTTGACTGTGCCCGGATGAGCGCTGCCTTGTACGATTTCATAGTTGACGGTGACTTCGTTGGAAGTCGGATCCAGCAACGACACAGTAAACTCTAGCAAGCTGACGCCGTGGTCACCTTCCGACACGGAAGCGTCCGCCACCGTGATGACGCCGTCATCATTTCGGATCGTTCCTGTCGCCATCGGCGTCGACAAGGCTGCGTTGGCGGCTCCCGAAAGTTGCAGCAGGAAAGATTCGTCGGGCTCTGATACAACATCGCCGAGTATTGGAACCATGATCTCACCGGCAAGCTCACCAGCGGTAATGGTTAAAACGCCGGCGGTCGGCGAAT
>JAGQPO010000799.1 GCA_020426665.1 Planctomycetales bacterium | reverse complement strand
CTCGGGTTTTCCCGACTTGACCCAGACATCCAACAACGACAATTCGTGTTCGGTCAGCCTTAATTCATCAAGCAGTCGAGTGAAACCGGGCGCCGGTTTCCAAGGCGGCATGAAACGCGTGCGGGTGACTTCCAAAATCTGGTTCGCGTGTGCGCTGACGTCATCATAGGTCAGCAACGAAAAGGGGGCTGTCTGGTCCGGCTGGTGACACGAAGCGCAGTTGGCCTGGATGATCGGTGCAATATCACGCGTGAATGTCACGCTCCCGCCTTTGGATTTGTTGGGCGGCTCCTCCATCAAACAACCGATCGGTTTTGTCTGTGGGATCGCGATCTCGGTCCCATCGACCATCGACTGGATTGCATCTTCTAAAAACGCGGTCCCGGCAACCTCTTTTTTTCGCCCAAGTTTGACGTAACGATCATCGATGGCACCGTTGTAGACGATCGTCCCCGATGACTTCATGACATAACTGTGCGGCGTGTGTGTCGGAGATAACGCGAGACGCAGTTCACCAGAGCCGTCAAACAAGACAGGAAAACGCACGTTGTAGGTCTTGCTATGACTCAGTGCGTCGGCGCGGCTGACCGACGGATCCGAGATCACGCCGTAAAATTCTACGCCCTGACGCCGATACTTTGACGACAGATCATTCAGCTGCGGTAAATACCCGTTGCTGATCGGGCACTGTGTCGACATGAACGTGACGACGACCGCTTTGCAATCCGATGTCTCGCCCAGACGCAGCAATCGACCGGACAGGTCGACGCCCTTTAGCGGCCCGTGCGATTGGGGATTCTGAGCGGTAACTTGGTGTGCAATCAATCCGCTCATCAGCACGCACATCGCGATGCTGGCGCCGACCAGTCGTCGACTTTGCACAGACCAGCAGACTGGCCATTTGTTCATCCGGCGCGACAACTTGGTAATGTCAATAATAGGATCCATTCCCGTAGATGAGGTTCTTGGAAATCTCGTTTCCGAGGACTCAAGAAAAGACGAGTAACACGCAATATACGTTGTCGGCGGCTCCCAGCAACAACAGAATACCCCAGGTTGACCGGCTTTTTAAAAAGGTTGGATCGATGTTGGATGCTACCCGTTCATGCCAGCAACTCGGTAATGACATCGCCACCGAATTGCGAGAGTTGCTTGTGCCGACCGGCGTGGTAGAAGGTCAACTTGTTGTCGTCCAAGCCAAGCAGGTGCAGTAGCGTGACGTGGACGTCGCGAATATGGTGCACGCACTCCACCGCTTGTCCGCCGATTTCATCCGTTGCACCCACCGTGTGTCCGGCCCGCGTTCCGCCGCCGGCAAACCACATCGCCATTGCCTTTGCATTGTGGTCGCGCCCATAAGATTGGCCGCCGCCGCGAAGTCCGTTGTCGGGCGTGCGACCGAATTCACCACACCAAACGACTAGAGTGTCTTTCAGCATGTCCCGCTGTTTTAGATCGCGCAGCAGTGCGGCAATTGGTTTGTCGACACTTCGGATCAGTGATCCGTGTGCCTTTTCGATGTAATCATGGCTGTCCCAATTGCCGGCATAGGCCTGAACAAATCGAACTCCCTTTTCGACCAACCGTCGGGCCAGCAAACACTTTCGCCCGAATGAATCGGTCGATGCGTCGCCGATTCCATATGCATCCAACGTGTTCTTTGATTCACCCTCGATATCGATCACGCCTGGAACTTCGGTTTGCATCGCATAGGCCAATTCGTAACTGTCCATCCGGGCGGACAGATCGTTGCGTCCGGGGCGTGATTCGAGGTGTTGGCGATTCAGTTCGGAGAGTAGATCCAAGTTCTTTCGCTGACGTTGTCGTGAAATGCCCGCCGGTGGACTGAGATCCAGGATCGGGCTGCCCTCCGGACGCAGCGGTGTTCCTTGAAACTTGGCCGGCAAAAAACCGTTGGACCAATTGCCCGCGCCGCCCTGCGGATAACTGGTGCGCGGCAACACGACAAACCCGGGAAGGTTTTCGTTGGGAGACCCCAGGCCATAGGTCACCCATGATCCAACCGCCGGATCACCCCCGAATTGATTGCCGGTATTCAATTGGTAACAAGCGGTCGGATGGTTGACCGACTCCACCTGCGCGCCACGAAAAAAACAAATCTCGTCCACCATCTCTTTCAGATGAATCCAAGGCGTAGAAATATCCGCCCCTGATTGTCCGGCTTTGATAAAGTCGAACGGACTTTTGACGAAGTAGCGTTTGCCCGACGACATGGCGCTTTCCATTTCGCCACTTCGTGAAAACTCCTGTAAATGACGCTTCGCCAATTCCGGCTTCGGATCAAACGTATCAATGTGTGACGGACCACCCTCCATCATCAAGAAAATACAACGTTTTGCTAAGGCTAAAGGGGAAGCAACGGCTGAAGGATGAAGGCTTGACGATGAAGTTGGGTCGGCGTGCAGGAGTGCGGTGAGCGCAACCGATCCGAACCCGGCGCCAAGACCCAGAAAAGCCTCGCGCCGATTCACAACTGATGCCCAACCATTGCCGTCATTCATATTACACCTTGTGCCTTATGCCTTGGTCAGTCCACATAGGAGAATTCATTGGTGTTCAGCAGGACGCGAAGGACATGTGCCAAGCCGCGAGTCCTGGCGTCGACGTCGGCCGGTCCGAGATCGGGTGTATAGTTCGAGTACGCCGGCATGATCTCAACAAAGCTGTAGGGTTGGCCTGTTTTTTCCGCCATCACAGTACGCGAAACTTGATCGGGGAAGTCAGGCGACGGATACGTGATCATTGATTCCTCGGCGGTTGCTTCGCGCCAGTGTGCGACACATGCAGCGATTTCGCGGTTGGTTGGACTTCGTCCAAATGCCAAATGAAATGCACGATCGATGGTCGCGTCGTCGCTCGCCAAGTCTTTGCGAATCAATCGATCGGCCATCGCAATCGCGCGATCGAATACTTCTTGGGAATTGATCAGGGTCAACGCCTGGGGCGCGACCGTGGACGTTTCACGCAACTCACAGGATTTATCTGGCCCCGGCTGATTGAAGGTTTCCAGAAACGGATCCCGCAGTCCTCGAATTCGTTCGGCGTACAACGTCCGCCGATTGCGTTGAATCGGCGTTGGATCGGGTTCGTAAACCGATGCGGTACCGCCCATGATTTGTCGAGGCTGGAACGCAACTTCCCTGTTCAGGTCCGGTCGACAGGGTATCCCGCCGACCGCCGGATTCAATTCCCCACTGACCGTTAACATCGCATCGCGAAGTTCTTCGGCGGTCAATCGGCGTGGTTTGAATGTGGCATACAGATGACCGAGCGGATCCTTTTCGGCAAGCGCCTTGGGGTCTGGATGACGACTATCGCGACGATAGACCTGTGACGTCACAATCAAACGATTTAATTTTTTGATCGACCATCCGTTGTCCATAAACCACAGTGCCAAATAATCGATCAACTCGGGATGGGTCGGCAGGCCCCCGGTGCCTCCGAAATTATTCGGGTTACCGGCGATGCCTTGGCCGAAGTGCCACGACCAAACGCGATTAACGATCACTCGGGAGGTCAACGGATTTGTTTGGTCGACGATCCAGTCGGCCAGGGCGAGGCGGCGTTTTCCTTTGCCATCGGAATCCATCGTATCGGGAAATTCAATCTCACTCATTTGTCCGATTGACTCCGCGGCACTGAGTGCTCCGGGCGTGACCGGGTCGCCTTGGGAATAGACATCGCCACCGTTGTGGATGACATCTGTTTCGATCTCGCCTTTCATCCAGCGATCTTTCGGCAACCGGATTCGTCCGCTGACGTTGCTGCGGTGAATCGTCGATCCGGTGTAGACCGACAACGCAATCGGACGGGTGCGATCTCGTTCGATGTCGTGGCGGGTGATATTCTTGGACATCCGCGCCAGAGAAGCCTCGTCACCAGGATCCAGACCATTGTCACCGACCTTGGCGTCAAGTGTCTCTTCCTTGCGTTGTGCCTTCATCTTCGCGGCAAGTTCATCTTTCTGGGTTTCATAAGCCGCGATTTTTGCGTCGACCCATTTGTCGCTGGCATCAAATCCGTTGATATTTTCGTGTTCCAAGAAAGACGCATCCCGTTCGGCGAATTGTGTCGTCGAAAAGACCGCCATCATGCTGTAATAGTCGCGCGTCGGAACAGGATCGAATTTGTGATCATGGCATTTGCAACACAACATCGAATGAGCCAGAAACGCTTGGCCGACAGTGTCGGTGATGTCATCCAACCATTGCCCGCGAGTTTCCTTGAACACGCTCATCCCGGTTTGTTCCCAGGGTCCCATCCTCAGAAATCCCGTCGCGATCAAGTTTTCGATGTTCGATTCATCGATTTCATCACCGGCAATTTGTTCGCGGACAAAGTCGTTGTAAGGTTTGTCGGCGTTAAATGCGCGGACGACGTAATCCCGATAACGCCACGCGTTGGGACGGCTGTAATCGTTCGCGAAACCGGCCGTGTCGGCGTAACGGACGACGTCCAGCCATCGCCAACCGAAGTGCTCGCCGTAGTGTGGCGAAGCCATCAATTGATCCCCCAATGTCGCCACCGCTTCGTCGGGGTCGACTTGGTAGGCTGCGGTGAACGATGTCACCTGGTCCGGTGATGGTGGCAATCCCGTCAAACCAAAAACCATTCGTCGTACCATCGTGGTGGCATCGGCCGGTGGCGCGGGCGGTAATCCGATGGCTGCCAATTTGCGATCGACAAACCAATCGATCGGATGGTGGTCACGCGGAACTTCGGTTTGATGAAGCGGACGGTATGCCCACAGTTTTTCGCTTTCATAGCGGCGGTTCTGCCATTGTTGCGATAAGGCTTTAGAAACCAGCACCTGCTCGCCCTTGGCATACGCACGTTCGATCAGATCGATCCGTTCGTCCGACGGCCAAGGAGCCCCGGCGTCGATCCAATCTCGGATCCAACGCTGCTGTTCTGCGGTCAACTGATCCGCCTCCTTGGGCGGCATTTCGTACCCCTCTTCGGCCCGTGTCGTCGTCACGTACAGCATGCTGTGTTGACCGTCACCGGCGATCAGCACCTTGTCTTCGAAGGAATCACCGCCGACCTGCAAATCGGCAAGTGTTCGCAAATCCAATCCGCCTTCGATCTCGTTCGGATCGGCGCCGTGGCAGGGCAAACATTTTTCCGCCAGCAACGGCTTGACCTGCAGTGCAAAAAGTTTTTCCGCGTCGCTGAATTCGCTGACCCCTTCCGCACCCTGCGCACACGTCGACCCATCTACGGTCGCCGCAACGACCAAGCCGAAGACGATGGAGTACCAAAGTGCCCGTTTCATTCGTGCCAATTCCTCGCAGGTGTACAAGATCCACAGTCGACCAACCACAGTCGACCTTGCATTGTACTCTTTGTCCGGCATCAACGTCGGACGAGTCGCGGTTTGCCCTAATATCTAATCTGGTCGAAGCGTTAGAACTGGCATTGGACATGAACCGTTGGCGTGACGTTGATCGAATGATGGATCACTAGCCCGCCGAAGGTTCCCGCTGCAGCTGGCCGGCGTAGCGCACAAGATACCATCCGTGACCCAGCGGAAGTTTGGCAGAGAGTTGATGTAAATCACCCAGCCCGCCTTTGAACGACTGCGGCAGACTCGATTCGGGATGCCATTCGGCCCAGTCACTCCCTTCGATGCCACTAAGCTGAAACAACAACGCTCCGGAATCGGTTCGTTCCACCGCGCTGACGGACGTGCCGTCGCGCGTCAACTGGGGAGGCGTCAAGAGAATCAATGTCGACGGTTGCCCGAACGGATAGGCCATGTAAGGACCCAGTTCAGCAATCTCGCCGTCCTGTCTGGGCCAATCCTCACGCAATGACCTGGCAATCGATTCCAGTTGATCGACTCGTCCGACCATTCGCGCACGTTTTCCCAGCCAAGAGATCGTGGGGTGTCCCACCGCCAATCCGCACCACAATCCGACCAGCGTCGTTATGACTAGCAGCGCGCCGAGGCTGCGAAAAGTACGCGACGGACCTGCCATACCGACCAACAACCGGAGCATGGTTGCTGGTGCCAGTACCGCGACCACGGCGCCGGCGACCAATCGAGAGACGCCGAATTGGGATGCCAAGATCTTCAACGGCAAATTCAGCGAATCGGCAAACAGCCCGAACTGCGGATCCAGATACGCCCAGGCGACGATGGAGCTGAGAAGCAGCACCTGAACGCCCCAGTAAATTCGCGGAGATCGTTGATCGGTCATGAGCGAATCATTTTGCGTCGTTGCCGACTGTATTCGCCGCGGGCGGATCACAATGCGCCAACGCCATCAGCGCGAACGCGGTCGCAAGGTTCTTGTCGTTCTCGAACCAACGCTGATTTTGATTGCTCCACGAACCATCACCATTTTGGCGACTTGCCAATTCGGCGACCAAATCGGCACGCCAATCATGCTGGACACCTTTCGCGTCCTTCAACTTGTCGATTCCGGCGGTCGCCAATGCCGCAGCGAAGGTGTGATAGTAGTAGTACAG
>JAGQPO010000798.1 GCA_020426665.1 Planctomycetales bacterium | reverse complement strand
GTGCGAAATCCGCCTTTGTGTGGTTTATCGGGAGGTTTCGGCTTGGAAATCACGTATGCGAGCGATCCCTTGGTCAAAACCATGGTCGGGGAAATAGCCGCCCGTCGGCACCTGTGTCAATGCTGATTACAGTCGCCCGCCCGACGGCTCAAACCTCCGCTGCCGGTGCGGTCGACTGACCTTGTTTTCCAACGCTTATGCAGCTTACAAGCCAGATCGTGTCTGTTACGTACTCCCATTCTTGCCGCGGGCGGAAGATGTTTTCGAATCCATCCATTTTGACCAAACGGCTGGTATTGCGGCTGATCGTGGCCGCCCTTGTCATTGGCCTGTCCATTGAACTGCCCGCATCGGCACTTGGACAATCGGCCGGGCCCGACGAGTTTGGCGAATCCGACGACAGCCCTCCGCTGCCCGATGACCCGGCGACCATCATGGCCGTGGTCGGGCAATCTCCTATCCTGTGGGGCGACATCCAACCCAAAGTTGACAGCCGAATCGCACAGGTGATGAAGGAACAGAAGGTCGAATTCACCGACGAACAACTGGCACCGGCCAGAAAGAACTTGGCACGCGGAGCGCTGACGCAAGCGATCCAGACCAAGATGATGAGCGAAGCGTTCTTGTTGGATCAGGTCGGGACTCAGGCCGCGGAAAAACGACGCGAAGTCGCCGACATGATGCACAGCCGCGCGCGTCAGGTGTTTTTCGACAATGAGTTAAAAGGCTTGAAAGAAAAATTCGAAACCGAAGACCTGACGGAATTGGACAAAAAACTTCGCGAGACCGGGTCCTCACTGCGTGCTCGCCAGCGCGACTTTGCCGACATGATGCTGGGTCACATGTACATGAAAAACAAAGTCGAACGAGATCCGAATGTGACCATCGCTGAAATCAATGCAGCCTACGCGAAGAACATCGACTCCTATCGCCACAATGCCAAAGCCAGATGGGAACAGTTGTCGGTGATGTTCGAAAATCATCCGTCGCGAGAACAAGCACGAACGGCTTTGGTGGCGATGGCCACCGACGTCCATTACAACGAAGGCTGGAAAGAAATGGCGCGGGCCAAGAGCGAAGAACCCTTTGCCAGCGACGGAGGCCAACACGATTGGACCGCACAGGGATCACTTGCCTCGCAGCCGATCGACAAACAACTGTTCTCGATTCCGCTGAACAAGATGAGTGAAATCATTGAGGACGAACAGGGTTTGCACATCATACGTGTGCTTGAACGGAAACCGGCCGGTGTCGTCCCTTTGGCCGACCTTCAGGAGAAGATTCGCGAGCAATTGAAACAAGAAAAGATTGCCGAATCACAATCCAAAATGATCAAGGATATGCAAAAGAAGGTTCCGGTATGGTCGATGTACCCGGACGATATGCCCGGCGCAAAACCACTTCGTCCCCGGATTGCCTCACGCTCATCCAACTGATGCCCGGTCGATAGTGCCCGCTGTGCGGCAGTTGTCCAGCGCATGACCACAACGTTTCCGAACTCGGTATTTTGCAACTCGGTATTTTGCAATCAGGATGCTTACCACAAACAGACGTCTTCGATTCACATGCAAGACTCACTCGATTGTGACGGGTGTGTTGCTGTGTATCGTTGCCAGTGTCGGATGTGGTCAACTGGCCTATCGATTGGACCGCCGCCCGCCGGAGCAATTCATCCCGAACCCGTTAGAGTTGCCGCCGCTGGAGGACCAATTCGTTTGGTCACAAGTGGTCGACACGGTTGATGATTATTTTCGCATCTCGCGCGAACAGCCCGTACAGAACTCGAACAATTTTTTGCTAGACGGACGAGTCGAAACGTCTTATCGGGTTGGGGCTTCGGTGATGGAACCGTGGCGCAAAGACAGCACCGCGGGATTCGAAGCATTGCAAAGCACTTTGCAATCGATCCGCCGCAAGGCAACCGTTACGGTCCGCCCGCGAGGCGCGGGATACACGATCGAGGTCATCGTGCAAAAGGATCTTGAAGACACCGATCGCACTCAATACGCCACCGAAACAACCGCGTCGCGGCGGCATGACGGCACGGTGGTCCGACAGGTCGGGGGAACCGGAGACTCACCCCAAACGCTGGGCTGGATCTCCCTCGGCCGCGATACTTCACTGGAACAGCGGATTTTGGCGGACATTTTTTCGCGGCTGACCGCAAAAGACGCTCGACGCGCCCACCTGTAGCTTTTTTTGGAAACTAATTATCCGGGCCGGCGGCGCCGATACCTACGCTGCCGACCCAACCGGCGGTTCCATGGATCTGTCTTTCAGGGCATGGGAGTGACGTGCGGTGGGGCAACAGATCACCCGCTTTTTCATTCCTTCCCGTGATTTGCCTGCATGATTGGGTTTTCTTCGCAAACCGTCTCATTCGACAAATTCTGCCGACACGTCGAAGCCTACCTTTGCCGCATCGGCCAACTCGAACCGGGACAGTTTCCGATGACCCGCCGCCAAGTGCTTCGTGGCGGAGAGTCCTGTGGATTCTATTTTTGCGTTCATGGTCCGCGAAGCGTGAAACTGACCGCGGTGTATGATCATCGCAAGAAAACGACGATCTACTATGGCACCGATGGCGTCCGGCGTAGCCAGGAATCGATCAGCGTGAAGCTGCCTGCTCCTCAGCAGCACTCGGCCTGAGATAGCGTGTCGCCAGTGCAAAGGGATCGGTGAAGGCTGGATTGGAAGCTGAATCCCCTGGCGACCACTTTGCCGCAGCAATCAATCTGGCCGCGACACGGCCCACACCAACGGCGATAGATTCGCCAGGTGCGGCCAAATGTCCACGTTGCTGCGGCACAAAAATCGTTGAATCTGCCGCCACCGTCCAATCCGTTTGCTTCTTAGCCCAAGCGGCGCGCCCGTCCCATTCCGATCGCGAAACAATCGTTGCCCGATGATTGCAACCATTGATCCCATCGCTGTGACGCAACTCCCCAACGGAAAATTCCGCAGTGAAAACTTGGCGCCGATACGCGTTCAATCCGACCAAAACGTTTGCGACGGTATCGTCGGTCACCGTCACGGCGGCGATCGCCGACAAAGACCCGACCGCCACAACGGGCAATCCGAGGGCGTAAGCTAGAGTTTTCGCAGTTGTCACCGCGATCCGTAGCCCTGTGAATGAACCAGGACCTACGGCGACGGCAATGACGTCAATGGGATAGGATTCGGCTTCGCACCACTGCAGTGCCGAATTTAACTCCACCGCAAGCTCGGCTGCGGTACGGAGTCGGACGCCTAGTCGACGTTCAAAGAGTACGTTTTCACCACTCAAAACGGCCAGCGAGCCCTGTTTTCCGGTCGTTTCGAGGGCAAACTGGATCATAGGTGTTTTGGGAGAAAACTGTAAATTATGCGGCGTCACGTATTCCGATTCGCGTCTCTGGCGTGGGATTGTTGTGAAAATTTGGTTACCTTTACAATCCGCCTATCCGAAAACCTTGTTAACCGTGCCCTTTTCACCCTCTTCACCCACCAGGACCAACCACAGTGAAGCGTGCCTTGATCAGCGATATTCACGGCAACCTTGAAGCGCTGCTCGCGGTTCTGGCCGACATCCGCACACAGTCGGTGGACGACATCTACTGTCTGGGCGATATCATTGGCTATGGGCCAAATCCTTGCGAGTGCTTGGACCAAGTGATGCAGAATGCCAAGGTCACGATCCTTGGCAACCACGACCAGGCGGCATTGTTCGATCCTGACGGATTCAACCCGATGGCTCTGCAGGCGATCTATTGGACCCGAGACCAACTCGATAACGGCCCCGGTTCAAGCGCCCAGGTCAACGGGCGATGGGATTTTCTGGGCGAGCTGCCTCGATATTACGACGACGGACAATATAAATTCGTCCACGGATCGCCCCGAGATCCGACGAATGAATACGTTTTCCCCGAATACATCTTCGATCAGAGGAAGATGGAAATCCTGTTCGGCAAAGTCAACCAATACTGCTTCATGGGGCATACCCATTTGCCGGGAATCTTTACCACCAATTGTGAATTCATTCAGCCCGATGAATGCGATTACAAGTACCAGTTGACCAGCGAAAAAGCGATGATCAACGTGGGCAGCGTCGGCCAACCGCGCGACGAAGATAATCGAGCGTGTTACGTGATTTTGGACAAAGACGCGCCCGGCGGGCCAATCGTTTACTTTCGGCGAATCGAATACGACATCGAAACCACCGCAAACAAAATCTATGCCCAAGCCGACTTGTCAGATCAACTTGGCGACAGAATCAAACACGGACGCTAAGTGACTCGAACTGCGATTCTAAGCGATATCCATGGCAACTTGACTGCGCTCAAGGCTGTCCTGGCGCACATCGAAACACAAAACGTTGACCGCATCGTCTGCCTGGGTGATGTGGTCGGATACGGCCCGCAACCCTGCGAGTGCCTGGATCTTGTCATGCAGTTCGGATTCTGTGTTCTTGGCAACCACGACAGCAGCGCGCTGTTCGATCCCGAAGGGTTCAACGCCGCCGCCGAACAGGCCATTTTTTGGACACGCAGCAAATTGGAAAACCACGCCGGTGATCCGAACGAACAGCCCGGCGCCTCGCGGCGTCGAATGGATTTCTTGTGTGGATTGCCACGAACCAAACGCGAAGAAAATACGCTATTCGTTCACGGTTCTCCCCGCGGGCCGACCAACGAATACGTGATGCCCGAAGACATCCAAAACAGCAAAAAAATGGAAAAGCTGTTTTCCCTGGTACCCCATCTTTGCTTCCAGGGCCACACCCACGTCCCCGGCATCTTCACGACCGAGTTGACGTTCGTGCGTCCCAGTGACCTGGTGGATGGTTACGACGTCAGCGATCCGTCGGCTCGATTGATGATCAATGTAGGTAGTGTGGGGCAGCCACGTGATTTAGACCCCCGCAGCTGCTACGTCGTGTACGACCGTCAACGTGTTTTTTATCACCGCGTTGAATACGACATCGAAGACACCGTCGCTAAAATCGAAGCCGAACCGGAACTAGATAATTTCCTGGGCTATCGACTCCGCGAAGGCCGGTAGTGCTGGCAGGCGAACAGCACTAGTGCTTTATTCCGACTCGACTTTACAGTAGCGGAACTGGTCAAGAGTTTCGATTTGTTCGGCAATTCACGAAAGTCTTGA
>JAGQPO010000797.1 GCA_020426665.1 Planctomycetales bacterium | reverse complement strand
GTCTTGCCCGCACCATTGGGGCCCAACAAACCAAACACCTCTCCCGGCGCAATTTGGAACGAAACCGAATCGACGGCCGTTAATGTGCCGTCATCCAGGGGAAAAGACTTCGTCAGCGAATCGACGAGCAACATGGGGGTCCGCGAAAATACGAAAAGAGTGGTCGACCGAACTCCGATTCGAAAAGGGTACGCGGCCAACCGGCAGCTCGTTCGGTGCATTGTTGCAGAGATTTTAGGGATGCGACTACTCCCGGACTCGCTTTCTGCGATAATCCGCACCGATTACCCAAGTCCGCTTCATTTTCCCCCTGATGCCGCCTCGCTTTGCGAATTCTCGGCCTCCAACTGATCCATTGTCTGAACCGATTGACACCAACGAACCGACGACGATTCGCATCCTTTCGTTTGCTGATGCGAATCTTCCCGACGAATTGCATGAAGATCTGCAAGAATTCGAAATCGGATCGATGACCGCCGGCGAACCGGATACGACCGAACCAGAAATCGAGGTCGGTCTTGCGGAGGAAGAATGTCCGGCCACGGGAAAACGGATCGCCCTGGTCGGTCGATTCGGCAGCATGACGCGCCGTGAAGCTGCCAACGTTTTGCAATCGTTCGGGGCCGTCGTCGTCGATTTGCCAAGACGCCGATCAACTTCGCACGAGACGGGAAACTTGCCCCAGGCGTTTACCAACCCATTGCCATCTCAGTCAAACATTGACTGGGTTGTGATCGGAGCGGATCAACCACCGCTGTCGCAGAGTGAACTTTTACCCGCGGATCTGATTGACGCCGCGGCGATGGGTGACCTGGAGATCCTTCAAGAAACGGACCTTTGGGAACGACTGGGGCTGATCGATGTCGAACATGCGGTACGTCGTTATTACACCCCAGTGATGCTGGCCGACCTGCTAGGCATCTCCGTCCGTGTGGTCCGCCGTTGGCACCGACGCGGGCTGATCACACCCGTCACGACGCTGCACAAGTTGCCGTACTTTGATTACGCCGAAGTCGCCACCGCAAAGCGATTGGCCGGCTGGATTGCCGCCGGCGCAAGTCCGGCGGCGATCGAACGCCGACTGGTTGATCTGGTCCACATTCTGCCGAACATCCGCCGACCGCTTGACCAGCTTTCGATCCTGGTCCAAGGCAAACACATCTTGTTGCGACAAGGCGACGGTCTGGTCGAACCCGGCGGTCAAATGCGGTTCGATTTTGACGCACTTGACCAACCCAGTACAACGGACGATGAAAACGCCGATAAGTCGAACGTCGGGCATTCTCGTGACATCGTCGCGTTCGATCTTCCCGACCAACCGCCGATGCTGCGTGCTTCGGGAGCGTTCGACGAAGACCCGATTCTGGTCGCCGCATACCAGGCCGAAGATGACGACGATCTGGAAACCGCAATTGATCTGTACCACACCATCCTGTCGCGAGACGGAGCACGCGCGGACGTCAGCTTCCAGATTGGTGAACTGTTGTATCGAATGAATTTTCTGATCGCGGCGCGCGAACGCTACTACACCGCGATTGAAATTGATCCGGATTTCGTCGAAGCGCGTGCGAGTCTGGGCGCCGTACTGGCCGAACTGGGGCAAAACGAATTGGCCATCGCCGCGCTGAAAGGTGCGCTGTCAATGTACGATGACTATGCCGATGTCCATTACACACTCGCCAAAACACTGGACAAAGTCGGCGATACCGACCAGGCACTGCAACACTGGCAACGCATTCTGTCGCTCGCCCCGGAAAGCCCTTGGGCCAAAGAAGCGGCGGACAAGCTGGGTGGATTACCCCTTTGAAAAATCATCGATTTGCTTAGCAACGATTCCCGGCCAAGCACGATGATAGGAATTGATGAAAACGTAATCACTCTAGCCGGGATACAATTGTGAGCTGGTCGTATCACACTGCAACGCAAGCGTGGCATTGCACGGTTTTCTCGGATTTACAGTATGCCGAGATCAACAATTTCGCGGAGTACGGACAACCGTTCAGCCCCTACCAGAGCGGATACGATCACAATCATGTCCCCGATTTTGGCAACATCATCATTCAAATGCCTCAGTCGGCGGTGATGAACGGCGGGTACGGGCGAAACATCACAACGCTGGATTTTCCATTGGTCAACCACTTTCTTGACAACGGCGTGATGATGGGAGACACAGCCTACATGCCACAGATCGTTGAACGCGGCGCCGATGCGATCCTGGCGGCGGTCGGAGCCATTCCGCGACTGCCCAGCGGCCGACACCTGCTGAGTACGTTGATTGCTCGCGGCGCGGTACGTGACAGGGACCGGTTTATCACGACCAATTTGTACGGCTGGGGTTCATACGGGATTACCGCGGGCAGTATTTCCGCCGGCGACGCCGCATATATTCACGGAACGGTCAGTTTTGCGTTGAAACGAAACACCGCCTTCATTGTGACGTCGACCGAGCGCCGCGTCGAAGCCGAAATCGGCGCGGGCGATGACAACTGGGATTTCAATTCAAGCACCATCAATCCGGTCGTCAACGCCACCGTGGCAACCCTTCTAGGTCCCGATCACTACAACCTGACCGCCCCGATCAAGATGCAATTCCGCGGCACGGGAAAACGAATGACCGCAACCAAAAGAATTTGACGGCGCCCCTAGCGGCTGCCCTGGAATAACAAAGAATCGCAACCCGAATGCGTAAGCGAGGGACCAGGTAAGACTGCTTTCCCGCGACGGCGCAGGAGGTTGCTAAAAAGGTGGTTGCATTCGACATGCGCGAGCGACGGACTGCCGGGAACCGTATCTGGTCCCTCGCTAACGCATTCGGGTTATGAAATTGAGATCTGCCACGCGAAGTTCCCTCGCTAACGCATTCGGATTATGACATTGAGATTTGCCACGCGAAGTTCCCTCGCTAACTCATTCGGGAACGTGAAAACAGGAAACTATTCCTTGACAATTCCTACGTCATGACGCAATTCTTGCCGCGTGCCTTGGCACGGTAGAGCGCCGCATCGGCGGTGGTGATCAATGACAATGGGTCTCGCGCAACATCCGGGTAACTTGATGCACCGATGCTGATCGTCGGACTCAGCCGAATGCCGTTCAATTCGAAACCGGCGGACTCGACCGCGAAGCGAATTTGTTCGGCAACATCACAGGCCGCATCCAGATCATGGTCCGGTAAAAACACGCTGAATTCGTCGCCACCGAACCGACTGGCTTGCCCACGCGATCGAAGAACCCTCGCGATCAATCGACCGGTTTCACCAATGACATACGCACCATAAATGTGGCCATGGGTGTCGTTGATCTGTTTGACGCCGTCCATATCCATCATCAACACCGCAAAGGACGTCCCCCGCTGTATGGAATCTTGCAGGGCAAACTCCAACGCTTCGTCAAACCGACGTTTTGACGGCAGGTCGGTCAACAAGTCAACTCCGACGAGAGTCGCGACTTGACTGTGAAAATCAACATCAAGATCATCTGCCAACGAAAAACGAATCACCGTTTCACCGACAAAGATCTTATCGCCATCGCGTAAGGCTCTGGGACCATTTACCGGCGAGCCATCAACTCGTGTGCCGTTGGTCGAATTTAAGTCTTCAAGAATGTACTCGCCATCACCGCTGGGGGTGATCGATGCGTGATGCCCCGAAACCTTCAAGTCGTGGAGCGGAAAATCACAGGTCGAATTCCGGCCGATGACCGTCTTGCCCAGCAAGCATCCGTTGATGCCAATGTCCGCGCGGCTGCGAATGACACTCAAAAACGCTCGCTTGCCGGCATGCGGTTGGGCGATTGGCGACGCTTCATCGGCGCGCAGCGTGCCTGCTTCCAATCGGTGGCGATCCACAGCTTTGTCAGAGAGTCCAGCTTGTTGGAGTTTCATAGGAAAACTGAATGCTTGCAAAAAAACGACCGATTGGGCCGAACGGACACATTTCATTTATCAGGAACCCCATCGCGGAGTCACGAGCGATATTGTGGCGGGTTCAGATAAAAATTGCGTTCCAGCCAAACGCGTCCACTAACGACATCAAAAGAAGCGGGGATACCTGTGGTATGATGGATCGGAACGGTCGAGACACTTGTTCTTGGCCGGCCAAAGCCCAATAAAAACGGCATCCGTTTTATCGTTCTTCGTTGCCCGCTAATCACAATATTTTTGTTGATCGATTTTGAATGACCGAATCCTGCTGGAAGTTTGTATCGCATCGACCGAGGACGCAGTTGCGGCGTTGGGTGGCGGCGCCGATCGGCTTGAATTGAATGTCGGTATTGAACTGGGCGGATTGACGCCCAGTGTCGGACTGCTGGAACAAGTCAAAAAAGCCGTCGCAATACCGCTGGTCACGATGGTCCGACCGCGGGCGGCCGGATTTCGTTACTCCGCGATCGAGCGCCGCATCATGCTGCGTGACGCCGAACTTTTATTGGCCGCAGGCGCCGACGGGATCGTATCGGGCGCCCTGTGCCAGGATGGATCACTGGACGTTGACTTTTGGAAACAACTTCGCAATCTGTCCCAAGGCCGCGACCTGGTGTTCCACCGAGCATTGGATGTGATTCCCGATCCAATGACGGCGTTGCAACAACTGATCGATACCGGGACCACACGTGTTTTAACCTCCGGCGGTTGCGAATCCGCATGGCAAGGACGCCGGCAAATCGCCAGACTGCAACAAAAGGCGGGCAATCAAATCGAAATACTCGCCGGCGCCGGTGTGACACCCGACAACGCTGTGCCGCTGGTTCGCGAGACGGGCTGCAGCCAACTTCACGGAACCTTCCGGGAACTCGCGTCCGATCCGGCCAGTTTCGTCGCCGACGGGAGCTACCCCACCACCAGCGAACCTCTCGTCGCAGCGATGCGTGCCGCGTTGGACGAATTGAGTTAGGGCATGTTCAAAAGTGACAGGGAATGTCGCATGACACTTCGTAGCCGGTCGAGCGGCTCGGGCGCAAATTGTGCACGAGGCAGTTCACGCGGTCATGGACATTCGCTGTGCACTTGGAATGGGGACACTGCAATCGGAGGCGTTGGCCTATGTCGCCCAGGCGATTTACCAACGTTCGGCCGGGCCAATCCGTCGGATCAGACAGATTCGACCGATCGTGCGAGACGACACTACGCCATTCCCCATCGCCGGCGCAGGAACCACTCCGCCGAGAGGGCGCCGGCGAACAGGGTAAAAACCAGCCAGCCGCTTTTAGGTCCGTCGCCAAGGCGATTCTTTTCGATCACCGGTGTCTCTGCACTGCGTCGTTTCTGTGCGATCGTTTCGACAAGTTCATCGATTTGTTGCGGATCAAAGGACGCGCCGCCGTGTCTGGCCGTTAGATCAGCCAACTGCTTCATGTAGACCGGGTCCGCCATCGGGCGGGCGAGTTCTCGGCTGGTTTCGGTGACTTGGAACGCAACCTTGTCGGATTGGATTGTCGGGTCACTGCATCGAACGACCAAGTCATAGAATCCGGGTTCCAACTTCGGAATTCGACCGCTGATCGCCGGATGGTCACCGGCGCTGGCCGTGACATCCAACGGCGTTTCTTTACCGCCGGAATCGACCACCGAGGCGGTCAGGGAGATCGCCGACGTCTCGCCTCCCAGACTTTGTAACCTGGCGCGAAACTCGGGCTGTTGGTCCGATTCAAAACGACGCAAATCAATCTCCGCGATCACGCTGTCACCGCCGGTTTCCTCTCGCGACATCAACCACAACATCAACTGCCTCCAAAACCTCTGGTGGACGTCGGCCTTTCCGACGCGGCGCCAGCGATAGGTTTCATCGATGGCCAATGATGCGACACGACCTTTGCCGTAACCTCCGACGACCAACAGCGGTTGTTCGTCTGGCGTTTGCAGTAACACTTGAACCCCGGTCGCGACCTTGGGGCCGACAAATCGATTGGCTCCCGAAAGCTCGGGCAGGGAACTCCACACGGCGGCGGAGTTTTGTCCACCCAGATCAACAATCGGATGGTCGCGTGCGAGTTCGATTTTGATCGGTCCCGGCAACTGCGATTTGGAACGCGCATCCAGTTCGGCGGGCGACAGCACACTGCGGGTCGGTTGCCGTCGACGTGACGCATCCATTTTGATCGGCAAGACGTCGGCCAACGGTCCGTCGGCGTAACCACCGGTTCCATACGTTTGGAATCCACCCATCGTGATCAAACCCGCTCCCGCGGCGACTCGGTCGGCGATCAATTTCAATTGCGCCGCACCGATCGCACTGGAATCCAAGTCACCGATCACAAAGATATCGTAGGCGCCCGGTTGCAAAACGGACTCCAGCGGAACGGGCCATGTACGATCACCGCGAATCGGCGCGTGAGAAATCTCCAGGTCCGGGAAACCGCCCAACGATCGTCGTAGCGCTGTTTGCTCCGGTCGCCCGGGTCCTTCAAGAATCAGAATGCGGCCACCGCCTTCGCGAACGTGGACAAATGCCGTTTGCGAATTGTTCCCCGTCACCCATTCTCCTTCTTGCGCAGCCGCAGTGACTTCCAATCGATAGACTCCGGCCGCCGGCGCTTTCATCGGGATTGTCATTGCGATCGTTTCGTTTGCCCCTCGCGGGTCCACTTGCCGAGTCCGCGCTTCGGTCTTCGTCCCGTCGCTTGCGATCCACGACACCGTCACCGGGATCTGACGATTCGCCAGACCGCTGGCCTGGACGGTCAAGGAGACATCGAACTGATTGCCGGCAAACAATTGGAAACTGTCCGGCAAATTCGTAACCGCAACGTCACGCGCCGACGCATCGGTGCTTGGGGGACCAATGGGTACCGTCCAAAGAGGCACCCCGAGAGCTTGCAACACCTCGGCACCACGCCGCGCGGCGGCCAATTGATTGATATTGTTATCCCCCGCATCGGCGATGGCGGTCTGTGTTCCATCGCCAAACATCACGACACCGGCCAGCGGTTTTCCGGCAGCCGAATCGATCGCGCCTTGCACAGCCCGTCCTAAATCGGTTTCATCACCAACCGGCTCTGCCTTCGCAATCAAATCGGCCAGTTGTCGTATCGAATCCTGGTTCTGTGCCTGTCCCAGTGAATTTGAAACAGAATCGTAATTCAACAAATGAACCTCCAACATCTCATCGACCGTTGCGACACCCGACAACAATCTCGCCAACGCATCTTTCTGGCTGGTCCATCGATCGCCACCATCACCATCTGGCAATGTCATGCTTCGAGACGTGTCGACGGTGATTACCAACGCCGCCGGCGCAGGCCGATTATCCGTCCGCACCAAAGTGGGTCGCGTCGCAGCCAACAACAAGACCAGCGCAGCGACCGAGCGCAGGACGATCAACCACTTGCGTTTTGCCGGATCGTCGGTCGGTGGTGTGACCCAAACGATCACGGCCACGACGGCTACCGATGCGATCATTGCAAGCCAGACGGACCCGTACAACGGCTCGACGGCAAAATGCGTCATGCTGCAACCCTCCGCTTTGACGTTCGCGCCTCGGCGGCCGAAGATCGCCCATAAAACCGATTGCCGAGAACCTGTTCCAGCAAGAAGACCAACAGCGCCAGCAACATGATCGGCGACCACAACGAGACAACCTCGCTGCCATCCGTCGCAGTCCATTCCATTTCGTCAATCGAATTGATTTGTCGAAACGAATCGGGGCCAAACATCTTGGATAGCTCTGACGATTCGATTCGATCAGTGATTAACCGCTGACGAGGCACGTTGACGGTAAAACCAAGTCCAGGTGCATCGCCACGTATCCAATGGACACCGGCATGGTTTGGCCGGCCGACCAGAATTCGTTTTGCGGTCACCCCTTGGGCTTCATCACTTTCCGGCAGATCAATTGGAATCGGTGTGGTGTCAACTGCTGGAAACCATTGCAAACGGCGTGGCCGCCCATCAATTTCCGATTGCTCTTGGATCGGGACCGACACAGGTGAACCGACGGCAACCGTTAACAATTCCGCACTGCGTCCGGCAATGTACCGAGTCAAATCGCGGACAAGATAAAATGCGGGCCAGGATTCATCGGCGCTGAACAATTCGTTCCAGGAACTTGACGGCGGCACAAGAGCGGGGATCGGCGTTGTTAAAATCATGATGCGTCCGGTTCCCGATAATCCAATCGAAGTGCCGTTGCCGGCATCAGCCACCAACCGTTCCAAAAGCGCCGGATGATCGGGGCCGGCGTATCGCATCAACGTTTGCCAGCCGGCGCCTGGGTTCGTTTGCCAATATTGATGGATCCGAAAATCTTGAAAGGGAACACCTCCCTCGGTGTTTGCCAATGAAAACATTGCCGGATGTGAAGCCGCCGAAATCTCCAAAAACGTCCCGGGCGGACTGACTCGCCAGCGACGCTGGAAGGTTGGCCACCGGTCGACCGCAACGCGGTCGTTTCCCA
>JAGQPO010000021.1 GCA_020426665.1 Planctomycetales bacterium | reverse complement strand
CGATTGCAAGAACGCCTCGTGGGGGCCCTTTCCCGGAGAAGACGGAGTCAGTTGTTCTCCATTGCGATCGACCTTACACAGTTCAATGAGCCCTTGTTCCTCACTGGTTATCCAGACGGATCCTCCTTCTGCATCCAGCAGACCAACGGCGCGGCTGATGGCCTCGGTCGAAAACTCCTCCAGCGACGAACAGGACTGTGTTAACGCCGTGATTTTCGAGACGAAATGCTCGATTTCGTGCCATTCATCGTCGCGGTCTCCTACCGCGGGCATCACGCTGTTTGCCAATTTAAAGCACCCTTTGGGTCGGATGGGTTGTCTGGGGTGTTTGGCTCGAATGTATCAAAAAAGCCGTCTCTGTCGAAAACAGAATTTATTTCGGCCTTCATTGATGCCGAAATAGCACATGGGGCTGCCATCGTACCACGTAAGTAATCGCAAACGCTACGGAAAGAAACGACGTTCGATGACGCGCAAGTGCATCACATTCTGGAGCATTGCATTGCTGTCGCTGGTCGCATGTGTCGGATGCGCGACGCGTGCAGCAGCGCCGTCGGTTGCGCTGACAAAAATGCTAGCAGAGTCGGCCGTGGCATTTCCGTCGACTCAGCAACTGGAACCGCAAGAACAATCTTCGCCCTTGCACGCTTCAGGTTCGCTTGCACCGTTTTCAATTCGCGGCAGTGACTCGCAAGAATGGACACCGCCACAGCCCTGGGACATGACGATTGACGAGGCCATTCAGATTGCATTGGCCAATTCGACGGTTCTGCGTAATTTGGGGGCGCGCGTCATTCAAACTCCGGGTTTGACTCCGACCATTTATGGACCAGCGATTCAAGCGACCGATCCGACGACTGGTGTCGAGGCGGCACTCAGCGAATATGACGCACGGGTTAACAGTGATGTTTTCTATGAAGACAATGACCGCGTTTTAAATAATGAGTTTGTGGGACGGGGCGTCAACTTTTTCAAGCAGCAACTGACTCGGATGGAGACCAGTCTGTCCAAGCAGACGGCTTCGGGGACCAAGTACACGTTGCGGCACAACTTTGACGCCGACCTGAACAACTCCGATCGCAACCTGTTGCCGGGCAGAGCTTGGACATGGAACTTTGAGGGCGAGGTCAGCCACCCGCTATTGCAGGGACGCGGCGTGATGTTCAATCGCATCGCCGGACCCAACGGTACGCCGGGAGTTTACAACGGGGTTGTGATTGCACGCCTCAATGCGGACGTGACCGTTGCGCAACTCGAAATCGCACTACGCGACTTTTTGAGCGATGTCGAAAACGCCTATTGGGATCTTCACTTTGCCTACGCCGATCTTGAAGTCAAGAAACAGGCGCGCGACCGAAGTTTAAATACCTATCAATTGCTTAAGGCGCGCCAGGGGTTGCCTGGTGCGGAAAATGACAAACTTGCTCAAGCCAAGGAGCAATACTATCGCTTTGAACAAGAAGTGCAGAATTCATTGGCCGGTCGATTGGTTGTCGGAACGCGCGTCTTTAACGGCAGCGGTGGCGGTACGTTTCAAGGCACCGGTGGTGTCTATGTTAATGAACGTCGATTGCGTTTGATCATTGGCTTGCCGATCAACGATGGTCGTCTGATTCACACGACCAGCAAACCGGCCGATGCGCCGGTGACATTCGATTGGGACGATCTGGTCGCTAATGCGTTTTCCCGGCGCACCGAACTTCGGCGGCAACGTCTGATCGTCGACCGCCAACGATACGAGTTGACGGCGAGCCGAAACTTTTTGATGCCACGGCTCGACGCGATTGGTCGTTATCGGTATCGCGCGCTCGGCGAGAGCTGGTTTGATCACAACATTACCAATAGCGGCGATGCGATTGGCACCGGAACACATGAGTGGCTGATGGGCGTCAGTCTGTCCTATCCCGTCGGGCTTCGGCAAGCGCACGCCGCAGTGCGGAATGCTCAATTACAACTCGCCCGCGAACGGGCATTGCTGGATGAATTGGAACGTCAGGTGGTTTACGGATTAAGTAATGCGATTGCCGAAAACGACCGTGCCTATAGCGCTCTTCGCGTGGCATTGAATCGCCAAAACGCAGCGGCTGAACAATACGAGATTTTATCGGGCGAGGCACAGGCTTCGGTCCGACAATTCGATTTTAATTCGTTGTTGGATGCCGAACAGCGGTTTGCCGAGGCATCGACGGCTGCCAGCCGGGCCAAAGTTCAGTACGCATTGGCGACCAAGAATTTAAATTTCGAAATGGGCGCGCTGTTGGAATACTTCAATATCCACCTGACCGAAGGCTATCGGTCTGATCAGCAGGCTGCTTCACCCGGACCCGCCAGACAAGTCATTCAATCAATGGTCGAAGGTGCCAAAAAGCGGTTGACGCGAGACGCCGAGTACGGACGCGAAAAAGTGGCCGCCCATTCGACCGAGGCACTACCAGCGGCGTTTGACAATGCCATCATCGGCGAGGAACGCATCAACGAGATCATTGAACGCGAGTTGGCGGAAAGCGGGACCAATGTGTCCCGAGAAACCGACGAAGAACCGATCACTTCGCCGTCTGACATTGGGTATCAGGCGTTAGGCGAAAGCCAGATCTCTGAGAGTCGTTGAGCGAGTCGCGACCACCGGTCGCCGACTTCGCACCCAAAAAGAAGAGCAGCTTCCCCAGGTGGAAGGCTGGTGTCTGGATGGTCGTGTCTTAATTGCCATGGCGAACATGCACACGGCACTTCAAGACACGGGGACACGGCACTTCACCATATGGGGACACGGCACCCTTGCGTTCATTTTTGATGGCAAAGTATTTCTTGTGAAAGATGTGGCTGGATTTTGAAGTTTTGGGTTGACGGGGGTGTGCTGGTGGGGTGAAATCGTAGTTCGTGAGTCGCAAGGGGCGACTCGTTTTTCGCTGCATGCTCTGAGGAGGTACCTCACCTTGCGGCAACAGTAGAAAACGAGTCCTGAGGTACGATGCGATGTCACGTTCTAATCGCGGCGACAAGATTGACCCCCGCACGGTCCAAATCATTCACGCCATCAGCCGCACCACCCGAGCTTGCTGGCTTCTCGGTGATGATCCCGTTTCGGGTAAGAATTACGATCATCGCAAGGACTGGATCGAAGACATTCTGGAGCGATTCGCCGCCCACTTTGCCATCGATCTGCTGGCCTATTCCATTCTTTCGAATCATCACCACCAAATGCTGCGGTCGCGTCCCGACATCGTCCAGACGTGGGACGATACCGAGGTCGCACGACGTTGGTTGGCGATCTGTCCCATCCGCAAAGATAAAGATGGAAACCCACTGGCACCAACCGATGCGGAATTGGACGGCATCCGAAATTGTCCGGTGAAATGCGAAGAGATCCGATTGAGGCTCAGTGACGTCTCCTGGTGGATGCGGCTGTTGAACCAGCGGATCGCACAGAAGGCTAACAAGGAAGACGGAGCAAGTGGTAGCTTTTTTGAAGGGCGTTTCAAGGGCATTCCCATCCTGGATGAACAAACCGTGCTGGCTTGCGCCGTGTACGTCGATTTGAATTGGATACGCGCTTGCATGGCCGAAACGATTGAGATGAGTGACTACACCTCCGCCCAACGCCGAGCCCATGCTTTGGAATCTGAATCGCAACCCGCCAAACGTAAACCTGTTAAATCCGCGAACCCCCGTCGCAACGGATTGTCCGATTGTTTCCTTTCGCCGGTGAATCTCTGTGAAAATTCGGCTTCACCAGGACCGCAACCGAGTTCCCACGGAACACGTTGCAGTGACAAAGGATTTCTTTCGATGGGTGCCGACGAGTACTTGGAACTGTTGGACTGGTCGGCTCGACAGTTAGCCAAGGGCAAGCCAGGTCGCACGCCCAACGATTTGCCTCCGATTTTGACGCGTCTGGGACTTCCGGTGACGGTATGGTTGGAGTTGGTGGCAAACTTTGACAACCTATTCACGACAATGGCCGGCCTGCCGGAATCGATCGACCAACAGCGTGGACTCATGACGAATCGACGATTTCACGTTCCTAAGGCAACACGAGAACTTCTGGCCGTGGCACCTCTGGCCACAGCAGCCTAGCGCCACACCCAATCATCACCCGGCGCAAACGCGCAAGAGCGACTCGCCATCAAAGTGCCGGGAAATCCGCGGGCTACTTTACGCGCTGCCGCCTCCCACCGCATTACGAAGCGAAAACCATCAGCAGTCGTCGAATTGCTCGTTATTTGCTTTCACGTTCGCGCAATCATTTCGCTTCTATCTTCCCTATCTTCAGCGACGCTTCCTTCGGCGGTTTCATTTTGATGAAACCTGCCTGCACGCGGCTTGCATAGCGCACCGTTTCACTGCCTAAGGCATCTCGCGTCTCTCTGGTTCGGCAGTCTCGTGCCGAGTCACCGGCCAAAACCGTCCCACCTTCGGAGAATTAATGGCAACTGCCCCAAGCAACTCCGATCATGCGCCAAGCAAGTGCCGTGTCCCCATCACCGCGTGTAGGTGCCATGTCCCCGAGCGGCATCATGTGCCATGTCCCCGGGAATGTGTGCCCGGGAATGTGTGCCGTGTCCCCGAGTGGGTTTGTTGGATCGGATGAGAATCGGACGATGCGATGACCGAAGGAGCTGATTTAGAGACCGGAATGCCTAACGTAACCTACATCACTTGCTTGGCGATCAATGCGGCAATCAGAAGAATGCAGAGTATCCACCCGATGATGGAAAAGATAGTGAACAGTCGATGTGTGCGTAATGTTTGTTTTGTCCATTGGACTTTGGACTGTTCATCGGCAAGCTTGTCTTGCAGCACGCCTTTGACAAATGCGGGTTGTCCGGACATCGCTCCGCTGGCGGCGAAGTAACATCCACTAAAGAAAAAGGAATCGTCATCGGTTGCGTCACCACCAGATTCACTTGATTCGCATCCAAAGGCTTGCCCCAAGACGATCCGCAGTCGTGGTTTTAACTCGTGCCGAATCTTGCAGGTCAATGCGTAGAGTTTACGATTCCCGCGTTGCTGGGCCAAACCGTCTTCGCGGCTGAAAAGTCGGTAAACCCAATCTTCAAAAGCATCGCAAAGGCGATCGCTGTGGGTGTTTAACTCTTCGGGCGTCGGTCGACTGCGCAGGTCGAATCGTCCGCCCAGTCGTCTGGAAAGCAATCCGGATTGCAAACGTCGCACCAATTCGGCGAATCCCTTGTCTTGCTCCAGTCCGACCAGCACCGCCGTTACCGGAGAACGGATCCCCAGCGTGTCTTGGATCATTGCGACGTCGCCGCGAGCCGATTGTGCGATCGCCGACAATTGCAACGGTCCGACACGCGAGAGCTCGAACGGAAGCAATGTGATCGCGCCGTTAATGCCACACATCGGACGCCGAGACCGCTTGAGCAACTTGCAAACATAGCGAAGACGTGGTAGTTGATCGGACGTGTCTAACGACGCCGGAAGCGCGATTTTTTTTCCCGCGCTCCCGCGTGGCATCGCGATCGAACCGACTGGTTTGGTGGCTGTCGTCGATCCACCTTTGGACTTCGGTGTCGTCGCATCGACCGTCCCCGTTGCCGCCACTCCGTGATCCACCGATACAGTCCCGGTCGATCGTGGCGGCCCGAATTCGCGAGTGCTCGCTGCGTTTGTCGGCGGGTCGCTGGGCCCACGTTGCGATGCGGAACTTGGTTGAGGTGCTGAGGCGTATTGGTCAAACGAAATCGTGCCCTGGTATCGCGGGGCCGGACGAAGTGCATCGCCCGACGTGTCAGATGCAGGGGCCGAAAACGGTTGGGGTTTCGGTCTTGCCGATGGCATGTCAAACGGAGTGCCACGACCGGTCGCAGCGGCCGCTGTGTCTCTTATCGAACTTTCCCGCGGGGCCGAATCGATGGAGTGATGTTGGATCGTTCCTAAATACGGTTCCGGAGCAGACGAAGTGACGTTCTCGCGATGGGCAGCCGGTCGCATCGACGATTCCTTTTTCAACATCGCCGGTTGAGATTTGGCGGATTCAGGACCGACAGTTTGTGGACCGGAAGGCTTTGACGCCGAGCCGGTGGCGGATCGTTCAACGCGTTGAATCTTGGGGATTCCGATCTGACTTGAATTTGCGTCTGACGATCCGACAGCAGAAGCAGAAGGAGTCGTCGCTGAAGCCGTTGACAAACGCGCGGCCAGATTTTGTCGAGGCCCGCTCTTAAGCGTTGGCGCCGTCCAGCGTCCCATCAATGCACTCAACGAACTGGCGCCGGGACAGAACAAATAGATCGCGTCGGAACTCATGTACCACTGCAACGCATGACTGACACCAGTCGCGTCGGGCACCCCGTGGATAATCATTTTGGTATCCAGGGCTTCCATCAATCCGTGTTCGACTTCGTCATCCGACGAACCCAAAATCAAGAAGATGGGATAGTCTGTTAGAGCGACACCTTTCGCGCGAAGCGCTTCGATACCGGCTTCCCAGGCACGATCAATTTCTGGGTACTCGCCTTCGATCACTTGATTCCAGCGTCGGATTCCCCAGTAAAGCACCACGGGGATCATCACAACGAGAGCGAGCTCGATGATCATGTGCGTCACAGAGACGGCGTGACTAAGCCGAACGCTGTCCGAACCGAACAGACGCAACATCCAGACCATCACCAGTATCGCCGTTAACAGCAATGCGGCGGTGGCAGCCGCCTTTCCGGCGATCGTCGTCGGCAAAAAACGACGATGCAAGGGAAGTTTCTTCGGTGGCGGCGAATCGGTGGACATAGCGAATTTCGTTGACGGTTTGCCGGTCGCGGCGCTCAGGTTCGGAAGAAGGAAACGATCAACAGGCCTGCCAGAATCGTCGCCAGCAACCACGGCCAAACGATTTTGGCCCGCGACCAAAGTGGGACAGCCGGTACCAAATTGCGTTCGCACTCCTGACCGGCGGTGGCGTCGTTCCATCGCTGTCGAGCCTGACCGACCGCATTGCCGTACTCGGCAGCCCAGGCCGGCAAATCAGGCGCCAACGCGTGTTTGTCGATCAGCATTCGGTTCAGTTTCGCGTCGCGGTACAGCCCACGGAAACCGAGCATCACACAGACATAGATCAGCTGCAACGCGTCATCAGACCCGGAGTTTAACGCAGTGTTCGCATTCACATAATACAGATCATTACATCGCCGTGAACTGAACGTCGTCCATTCCAGAACGTTGTCGCGCCACCAGCCTTGCCCGGCCCAGATGTGCGCGTCGACAAGCATTTCGTCGATCCAAGTCACCAACGCATATTTGGCAAGTTCCCAATCGTCCGCATACCCGCTTAACCGATTGTCGGCTTGTTGCAGCAAACCTTCGAGTGTCCGTTTTTCTTCCGCCGGCGCAATCTCTTCCCCTCCGTCGATTCGCTCCATGAGCGAAAACGCATGAATCAGGATCGGGTCGATGGCGTCGGCAAATCGTGGCGTCATGACTTAGCTGCGAATGGCAAAGAGTGCGAATCGAAGCCGAGGACGATTGCCGTCAGGTGTGACAACATCTAAGTGCCTTGCCCCGGTCAGATCGTCGTAATTCCGAACCCGCATCGCAACCGTTTGAGTGCGTCGAATTTCGGCCCACGCCGGGGATTCATATTCGTCCTGTGAAATTTTGTAGTACGTCCAGTATTGACGTGACGGCAGATCCGGAATCGTTGTGGAAACGATTTCGCGTCTCAAACCTGTTTGTCGGATGTGGAAAAAATTCTCGACTTGATCGGCACTGGCAAAAACCCAATACCATTCCGCCGATCGCTCGACCAATTCACGCAACGTCGATTCGCTGGAACCACCACGCTCGACACCCAAGTACCATTCCCAGTCAGGGTCAAACCATTCCGGTCCAAGCCGGGCGAGCATCGTCGATCCGTGACCCTCGAAATTGGCACGCAAGTATTCGTCGAACTGTGTCGCGTACAGGATGTTCAGGATCTTTTCGCGAATGTCCGCGAAGATAAACCCCAAGTTATCGTGATCGTACGGCTCGATTTCTACCGCACGGCGTTCGTTACCAAAAATGGATAATCGACCCAGTATCCGAGCCAATTCCATATACGCGGTAAACGGATGAACTCCCAACGCCGGTCCCATCACATCCAACGTCGTATAGGCTTCGTTGAGCCGATCGAGCATCGATACGCGTCCCGAATCGGCAGGTTCCAAACTGTGGCGACCGACACTCAATTGTCGAACCGGCTCGCTCAGCTGGTCCATATTCCCGCTCAACACGTCACGTATTCCTTGGACATAGTGACGCCGCAAGTACGGCCAGGAATGAGTTGACGTGATCGGCGGAATGTAATGATCGTCAACGACCGGTTGGACGTCACGTTCGCTGGCACTGCGAATTCTGGCGATCGGCAAGACTTCGTAACCGGCCGTGTCCCCGCCGACAATCAAACGCAAATTCAAGCGACGAAACTCGATCGGCTGACCACTATCCTGGCCGTTTTCATCCAGTACCGTCGACTGCGTGCGGGTGAAACGGGCGATTCCATTGGTCGCGTCCTGAGCAACATTGACGCCACCCAAATTTAACTTCGGTACACCCACGTAAATCATCAGCGAAGATTCCGAGTCGGTATCTGACTGTGATTCAAATGCGGCCTTCAGATCGACCTCCAACTCCTGGCCCGATTCCAGCCGAATCAACGTGCCGTCGCGAAGCCGTGCGTCTAATTCCTCGACGCGAAAATGACCGCTCGCCAAAGCATCCTTACTGTAGCTGAACGCATGTAGACCATATCCATAGGGATGGTCCCAACTTTCCGACGTGTGCGAAAATTCCAACCAGTGTCGATCGGCCGCCTGGAGATGCTGGGGCCGCACAAACAGCCCCTGGTACCAGTGCACAGGTGGATTCTTCATACGACGTTATCGCCTTTTATAAACACCAAAATCGATTCATCCGCCCATTATGCGCGCGTTCAGGCGGATCTCCTACATCAGTCGAGGCGCCGACAGCCCCAACCGCCCCGTCATCGGCATCCGTACTAGCAAACATCCGTTCCCGCAGCTGAATCAATCCAGATTCGAATCGATCGTTCAGTAATAACCGGCAAATCTTACCTAGTTTTCATGACCGTAAACATTGTGGCGACCGATAAACCGACAGAGACGATCTGCGGCCTCAAGGAAAGCGGCCAAGATTGTCTCGGCTCGTTGTCATGCCCCGCGGCTGGCGAACAAGCGCAATCCCTCCATGCAATTGACTTTTGTGAAGAATCGCCGGCAACAAACGTCTCCGATATTCATTTGGCTAGGCTGCGGGTGCGCGCTGATCTTTGTGCTGATTCTCGCCGGTCCCATCAACGCTCAATTGCCGGACAGTGCTACGGCTGAACCGGAATTGATCGAAACACGGACTCCTTTTACCAGTCAGGCGAAACCGTCCGATAGCCCTGTAAGATCGCGCCGGATTATGGTCAGTCCGTTGTCGGGGGCCGTCGGCAGCGGCGCGTCACCACCGAATACGGCGATCAAAATCGCATCCAATGACCCTGCAGAGCAGCAGTCAGCATTTGCGATGCCCGAAATCTCGGTGGCTGCTAAGGAAGGCGGCCAGATGCAGTCCGAGCCGGCTGGTGCAGAGTCGGAATCGGCCAGCGAAAAAACGTTCGCTTCGACAATCCCCAGTTATATCGTTGCTCAGGATGATCGTCCCAGGATTCTGTTTCAGCCTGCCGTACCGGCTCGCGATTCGTCGGGGCTTTCAATCTTGAAACCGGCCGTCCATTTGGACGATTCGTTTCAAACGGAAATCGAGCCCGCAGCCGAACAGTTTGGAGGCATCGCCGAGCTGTCGGATCAGTGGGGCGACGGCCGCGTGCCGGCTCCGGTAAGCAGCACGCCGGACCCGATTTGGGTGCCCAATGGTTTTGGAGATCGATTTGCGGCATTCCGTGAGAATCGAAGACGACCGTTGGCAAACCTTTACGGCAGATTTTCGTCGGCGATGAAGAGCCAACGTGGTCGAGATGCTGGAGTTGGCATCGAGCGGCTTCCGTTTGCATTGTTCGAAGTCGATGGAGCACAACCTTCGAACAATTTTCGACTTCGATTCGAAGCCGCAACCGACTGGGAGTTCCCCGACCGCGTGGAGTACTTTTGGTCCCATATCGGGAAGAAAGGTCCGGACGCGACGATCCCCGTCGAATCAAGCGTGGATTACCAAGACATTCGACTGGCTTTCGAGGTAGGCGGCGAGAAATTCTCTGCGATGACCGAGATCCCACTGCACTTCATCAATCCCACCGTGGTTGGCAATACAGGGGGAATGGGGGACATGGTGTTGACGACAAAGACGGTCATGTTGGACGGAGACGATCTGCAAATCACCCAGGTTCTCAGGAATCAATTGCCAACAGGTTCATCGAAGCGAGGTCGTGGAAACGGACACGCATCCATGGAGCCCGGCTTTGTCGCCAGATATGGATGGAGCGAACGAACGCAGATTCACAATGAGTTGAAACTTTGGTTTCCTTTGGGCGGCGAACCCGGGTTTTCCGGTCCCGTGCTGCGTTACGGATTTGGATACGCGAACGTGCTTTATGACAGCGATACGTTTGCGGTGATTCCAACGTTTGAAGTGGTCGCCTGGTCCATCTTAAGTGGCCAAAAGACGACATTGATCGGTCAAACGGTCAGCATTGACGGGGAAAACATCGTTAATCTGTACCCCGGCGTTCGATTGGTGCGTGACAGCAACGGTGGCATGGGTTTGTTCGAAATTGGAATCAGCGGCGGGACCAGTGTCACCGAGAGGCACTGGTATCAAAGCATGATTCGTCTTGACTTGCGATGGACGTTCTGAGTCTGCGGTGCAGTGTTCAAACGCTTCTCCTTTTAATCGCAAGAATTTTTTGCAAGGTTCCCCATTTTTGTTAAAGCGGCCACCCATGGTGACTGTAACAACTGTATCTTGATCCATATTATCGGTATCACCGCTAGAGTCATCGGAGGGTTTAGTGATGGG
>JAGQPO010000796.1 GCA_020426665.1 Planctomycetales bacterium | reverse complement strand
CTAGTGCATCGTCAACTCTTGATTTTAGGATTGGAACAGATCTGTACGACGGACTTCCAGTCCGTCGATAGCGACGTTTTTCGACGGACTGGAAGTCCGTCGTACCCCATAATTAAAAGTAGACAAAGCACTAGCACGTCGAACGCCTGAAGCGCCAAATGCGATTTCATTCAACCGTCAAAACAATCTTTCCACCGACGTTTTCTGCTTCCTGGATTCGGTGTGCCTGGGCGGCGTCGGACAACGGCAGAGTGTGTGCGATGTTCGCGACCAGTTTTCCGCCTGCCATCCATCGATTCATCTCTTCGGCACAGCGCCGCATCTCCAGCGAAGTAGCTTTGAACATCACGAAACCATGTAGCGAACATTCTTTGACGTAAAACGGGCCGACGGGAAACTCAGGTCTGGAATCACGCCCGGCCATCACAATCATTCTGCCACGCGGTGCCAGCATGTCGACCGCTTCGTCGAAGTTCGGCATTCGTCGTGTCTCCCAAAACACGTTGACACCCTTGGGAGCAATCTTTTTTGTGGCCTCGACAATCGACTCGTCTTGATAATTGATGACGTGATCCGCACCCAGTTCCGATGCGCGCGCGCACTTTTCGTCAGAACCGGCCGTCGTAATGACGGTCGCACCGGCCGCCTTTGCCATTTGCACCACCATTGCACCGACTCCGCCAGTACCGCCGATCACCAAGATGACTTCGCCAGGTTCCACGGCGGCACATCGGAACAATCCCAGATGCGCCGTGACGCCCACCAATGCATTCGCCGCCGCGGTCTGGAAGTCGACTTTATCAGGAAGATGGAAACACCATTCGGCACCGACAGCGATCCGCTCGGCGAAAGTTCCTTGCCGCCCCAACAGTCCCTGATTGGTACACCACACACGGTCGCCCGGCGAAAAGGAATCGACCCCATCGCCGACCGATTCGACCGTTCCCGCCGCATCGCAACCAAGCAAGTACGGTTCGGGAAGGTCAAATGCGACGATTCCGCTTCGGACGTAAGTATCAATCGGATTGACTGAAACGGCATGGTTGCGAATCAACACCTGCCCGGGACCGGCGACTGGATCTTCCAAGTCGCCAAATTGGATTACATCGGCAGAACCCGTTTGATTGATGTATGCAGCTTTCATTGCGTTGGTTGCTTGAAGATTACGATCCGCTTTCGCCGGTCCAACCAATTCCATTTAATTGGGACAGCGCCAGAATCAAAGATTGTGTTCCATCACGGCTGTGCCCCTGTGCCGCAACGGCATTGTATAGCTGGTAAGCCAGCGCGAGTCCCGGCAGCGCAAGATTTCGTTGTGACGCTTCGTCCAAAGCGATTTTCATGTCCTTCAGAAAATGTTCAACAAAAAAGCCCGGATCGAAGTCGTCGTTGATCATCCGTGGTGCAAGGTTCGACAGCGACCAACTGCCTGCGGCCCCTGAGGATACACTTTGCAACACCGTCGGAATGTCCAGCTCGACCTTGTGGGCGTACAACAATCCTTCACAGATCGCGATCATGCCGCTGGCGATCAAGGTTTGGTTAACCATCTTGGTGTGCTGTCCGGATCCGGGACCGCCTTGATAGACGATCGTTTTGCCCATTTTTTGAAGCAGCGGATCGATACGCCTGACCGTTTCGGCGTCGCCTCCGATCATGATCGAAAGCGCTGCGTTTTTTGCCCCTGTATCACCGCCACTGACCGGAGCGTCGATTGATTGCACACCGATCGCGGCGGCAGCTTCAGCAATTTCAACGGCCAAACTGGGCTGGCTGGTCGTCATGTCAACGACAACCATTCCGCTCCGCGCCCCGGCCAAAATTCCGTTTTCACCCAACGTCACTTCTCGAACGTCGCTGGGAAACCCGACGGTCGAAAAAACCACGTCGCTGTTTTCCGCAACCGTCTTCGGTGAATCGGCCAGTTTCGCACCCTTATCGACCAGCAACCGCGTCTTGTCGGTGGATCGATTGAAGACGGTCGCATCGTAGCCGGCGTCAATCAAATGGCCGCACATGCTGCGGCCCATGACTCCGGTTCCGATCCATCCGATCCGTGTTTTTCCTGGTTCAATCTGTGTCATACTTAATGGGTTGATCTGGAGTAGGGCGTGAGGATTGAAACGATCCGACTTTGATACCGACTGGCGAACCAGATTGTAGCAATCCTTCGCGAACCTAGGTGTACCGACGACGATCAATCGGTTTCCCAACGCACAGCCAACCCACGGGCGACAAGCAGAAATGCCACTCCCGCCATCATCAGCACACCCAGTTGCGGCCATAGTGACTGGACGCCTTGGTCGCGCCAAAAAACTTTGTCGTAACCGTCCAACGCCCAAGCGTTGAATGTCCACATTCCCATTTCACGCATCTTGGAGCTCATGACGTAACGGGGAACCATCGATCCGCCGAGAGCACTCATGGTCAGGATCAAAATCACGGACAACCCGTTCAACTGGCCTCGGGTTCTGCACAATGTCGCAAGGAACAACCCAAACGCAGCGGCGGCGGAACTGGTGACCAACGTCATCATGATGAACCCGTCAATGTGCCCCAACAAGTCGACTCCAAAAACCAATTGGCCCCAAATGAACATGACGCTGACTTGCACAAACCCAAGAGCCGTCAGGTAAAACCACTTTCCAAGCAGCAATTGGTCCATCGTCAATTGTGTTGATAACAACCGATCAAGCGTCGTGTTCTCTCGTTCTTCCAGCAACACGCCACCACCGCCGGTCGCTCCGAACAGCAAGAACATCACCGCGATTCCCGCGGCATACATGCTGACCACCGGGTTTGCTTTCCCTTCGCCGATCACATCGACGACTTCGACAAGGTCAGACAGGTCAGACAGATCAGACAGATCAGACAGATCAGACGGATCGGACGGATCGGACGGATCGGAAATCGGCGGACGCCGACGTAACGTTTGACGCCGGATCGACGCCTGACGGGCATGTGTCGTCACCAATTCACGACCGACGATCGCGGACACCACTTGGCTGGCGACCTGATCAGACGCGTCGGACAAAATCTTGGACCGGATTAATCCTTCGGGCGTCGGCTGCAAGACAATGCCGATCGTGACGCTGCCGTGTCGGACCATGGCGGCTGCATCATCAACGGTCAACTTTTCATCCGGGGCTACACCGTCCATGCAGCGAAGTCCTGCGCTGTTTCGAAGCGAGCGTTCGATCGCGGCACTGTCCGGCGTTTGAACTTCGTCTATGACAACGACTTTGACCTTGGGCGTCGTACCGCTGCCGACGCCCTTGCCGAAGATCAACGCGAACACGCTAAAAAACGCGATCGGCACGACGAACGTCAGTAACAATTCGATTCGGTTGTGCAGTAACCGGCGAAGGCTGATCAGAATGACAGTCCAAATCACGGGTGGTCTAATCCCTGAGTGCGTTGCCGGTCAAATGCAGGAAGACATGGTGAAGCGATGGTGCCTGGACTTCCAAATCCGAAACTTCATAACCGCTCTGCTGGACCGTATGAATTAACGGCGCCAACTGGACCGCGACATCATCAATCCGCGCTTCAATTTGCGCGCGTCCGGCAATGCCGATTCGCTGCGGCGATCGACCGCCCTGGATACCCGTGTACATCAGTGGCGCGTCCAGCTCGCGATCGATGCGCATCTTGACCAAACGGGAATGACCGATCGTATCGGCCACCAACTCGTTAATCGTGCCGTCGGCAATCACCCGACCTTGATCCAGAATCACGATCCGGTCACTTTTTTGTTCCGCTTCGTCCAAATTGTGAGTCGTCAGCAGGATCGACGCCCCCTGCCCGTTCAATTCGTCGAGCATGGAAAAAATCCGCTCGCGGCTTTGGGGGTCCACGCCGACGGTCGGTTCATCCAACAAGATGATTTTCGGCTGATGCAACACCCCACAAGCCAGGTTAACACGCCGCTTCATCCCGCCGGAAAAACCATGAACCAGATCCGATGCACGATCAAGCAATCCCGTCCATTCCAATGCCCAATCAACGCGCTGTCTGAGCTCTCGACCGGACAACCCGTGAAACTTCCCGAACGCTACC
>JAGQPO010000795.1 GCA_020426665.1 Planctomycetales bacterium | reverse complement strand
ATCATCCTGGTCATGACCGACGACCAGGGGATGGGAGATTTGTCGTGCATGGGCAATCCGATCCTGCGGACGCCAAACTTGGATCGCTTTTACGAAATGTCGACACGGCTGACCGATTTTCACGTCAGCCCAACTTGCGCGCCGACTCGATCATCGATCTTCAGCGGACGCCACGAGTTTCGAAACGGTGTGACGCACACGATCAAAGAACGCGAACGAATGGCGTTGTCCACGACAACGTTTCCACAGTTGTTACGGCAATCGGGTTACGAAACCGCTATTTTCGGAAAATGGCACCTTGGCGATGAAGACGCCTACCAGCCCTACAACCGCGGATTTAGCGAAGTGTTCATTCACGGTGCCGGTGGCATCGGGCAAGCTTACCCCGGAAGCTGCGCCGATTTTCCGCCCAATCGAAAACCCGAGGGCAAGTACTTTGACAACGTCATCTTGCACAACGACACGATCGTGCAAACCGAAGGCTTTTGTACCGACGTGTTCTTTCAAGCCGCACTCGGATTCATCAAGAAACAACACGACGCCGGCACACCATTTTTTGCGTACATCAGCACCAACGCGCCGCACGGTCCCATGCTGGCGCCGGAAAAGTACAAAAAACGATTCCGCGAAATGGGCTGGGATGAAAACCTTCAAGGCCGCTATGGGATGATCGAAAACATTGACGACAACTTTGGCATCATGATGGACAAGTTGGACCAATGGAACGTCTGGGATGACACGCTGGTCATTTTCATGACCGACAACGGACAAGCGGGCCGCAGCGCCAAACGAAACGGCAAACAGGAAAAGATTTTTACGGCGGGATTCAAAACCGGAAAAGGATCGCCCTACGAAGGTGGAACACACGTCCCGGCGTTTTGGCGTTGGAAAGGGAAACTTGGCGAAGGCGTCGACATTTCTGCGTTGACTGCGCACATCGATCTATACAAGACGTTTTGCGAGCTCGCCGGAGTTTCGATTCCCAGCGACATTCAAGCGATCGACGGACGGTCATTGATTCCGTTGCTTGAAAACCCCAAAGCGGAATGGCAGGACCGCGAATTGTTTGTGCATCAAGGACGCTGGGAAAAAGGCTCGGACCCCAACGCCAGCAAGTTCAAGAATTGTGCCGTGCGCACGCAGCGATGGCGTTTCGTGAACAACAAAGAACTGTTTGACATTTCTGTCGACCCCTACGAGTCGACGGATGTCTCGGCCGACCATCCGGAAGTCATCACGCGGCTGCAAAAGGCATACGACCAGTGGTGGACGGACACGGTTCCTTTGATGGTCAACGAAGATGCTCCGTACGCCGAGCGACAGCCCCAGGAAGTGCGATACGAGAAACAGTTGGCTGAAAGGGGCATCCCAAAATGGGAACCGCCGGCGATTTAGCCGACCAATTCCAAGCAGTACCAAAATAGAATGATCCGCTTTGGCGTTCGGTCGTCTTGACCGCCAAGGGACGCGAAGCAATGAACGGTCCGTGGCAACGCGAGCACCATCACGCCCCACTGCGGCTTGCCCGATCCAATCTTTGAAAGTTCCCACGAATGACGATAAGACTTCACTGCATTGCCTGGTGCTTTGGACTGACAATGTTCATTCCCACAGCCCAGTCCGAGGAAACATTTACTCCTTACAAGGACAGTGAAGTTCCTCAAAACGTGACAGACCTTTGGAAGAACTACGATGCCGGAAAGGAGCCGCTGGAAATAGACGTCGTCAAGGAATGGAAAAGCGACGGCGTTGTCACCCGGTATGTAACATTCAAGGTTGGCACGTTCAAAGGAGCTGACGCGCGTATCGCGGCATACTACTCTTTTCCAGACAATGGCGAACGAAAAAACGCAGCCTTTGTCTGGAGCCACGGCGGCGGCCAACGGGCCGATCGCGGGCGCGGTGTGTATTTTGCCAAACAGGGCTTCGCGACCGTCGACATCAACTGGCTCGGACGACCGATGGAGCCGGAAATAGACGTCAACACGGACTGGGGAAACGTCGATCCGACTCAAGGCCCCCAGTTCTATTCCAAAGCGTTAAGGAACGGCTGGAAGATGGACTTGCAACCAGATGACTACACCATCGATCCCGTTTCAAGCCCGCGCAATTCCAACTGGTTTTTGCTGACCGTAGCTGCCCGGCGAGCTATCACGTTTCTCCAGCAGCAGCCGGAAGTCGACCCAGATCGCATCGGATTCGCAGGCTTCTCCATGGGCGGAATGATTACCGCCTTGACGGCCATCGACTCGCGGCTCAAGGCGGTGGCTCCCTTCGTCGGTGGATCTGGCTTCAAGTTCGTCGACTTTCCCGGAGGAATCCAGGGCAGTAGCATCCGTCAGCATTTTAAGGATCTGGAGCTATACAAGAACACGGTCGATGCCAGCGCGTACTGGCCTCTGGTGAGATGCCCCGTGATGTTCGTCAGCTCGTCGAACGATTTCCATTCGACGCTGGAACGCATCTACCGGTCGATGGATTTGCTGAACCACTCCAACTGGCGCGTGACCACAAACATCCATCAGAACCACGGTCCCGGACCAGAGCAGTGGGTCCTGTTAAATCGATGGTTCAATCAGTACCTGAAAGACGTACCGCAGAACATTCCCGACACACCGCCTTCGACATTCCGCGTCGCTGGTAACGAAGCCACATTCTCGGTAACACCCACTGACCAGGACCGCCTGGCGGCCACGGAGGTCTATTTCAGCTATGACCCCAACTCCAGAACTCGCTTTTGGATCAAAGCCGACGCAGAATACTCGGGCCAAAATTGGTCGGTGACTCTGCCCGTCCACGAACACCTTCCTCTCTATGTGTTCGCAATGTGCCGCTATCGCCTTCCGAATTCCGTACCGCTTGAACATGGAGAAACGTCGACCTTCGTGCTGAATTCGCTCGAGCACTCGCATGTACCGGAAGTTGTGGATCTAAATCGGCTAACGATGCTTCCGAAATCGCGGAAGGTCTTTGAAGATTTCAGCAACGGCATACAGGACTGGTCGACACGAGACCAGCGAACCATCAAAACCTACAAATTCCAGAGTCCCGACCTCGACCGTTCCAACGACAAGAAGCTGTCACTGTCGATCGATCCGCAGGGCAAAAGACTGGCGGTGCGGCTGGGTGTTGAGAGCAGCTTTCTGAACAGACCTGACAATCTCGGCAAGTTCTCTTACGCGAAAAATATCAACGGCGACGGCCTGCAGGAACTTCTAATCCGCAGAGAGGACTTCAAGAGTGCCGACAACAAAACTTTGGAGTGGTCGAAGATCGCGACATTCGAAATCACGATGATTGACCTTGAGAGCAAAGCGAAACTGGAACTGGCATCGCCCCAGGGACATGCCGTCCTGCGGGCCATCAAGCTGGTGGATTGACACCGACTACACTGGATGCCGACCGAGGTCCATTGTTTAATCGATGTAGATATCTTCGTTGCGAGAGCCAGGAATACGAATGAAACTTTACGCATCCGCGACCGTCCCATTTGCTTTGTGGATCGCACTGGCATTTCAGCCAATGGCCGGGGCCGAGCAGCCCCCTCAACGGGCGGCCGAAGCGAAAGACAACGGAAGCAATCACGCCAAAATCGATGCCGATTCGACCAGTTCCAATCATGACGATCGGCAACCGGCAACGAATCGCCGTCGTTTGGTTTTGGTAGGCGATTCGACGGTCAAGAACGGGCAGGGGCGAGGCGACGGAGGGCTTTACGGGTGGGGGCAAGTGATTCAGGAACACTTTGACCTAAGTCGGATCGAAGTCGAAAATCGAGCCCTTGGCGGACGCAGCAGCCGTACCTTCCTGACAGAAGGTCTTTGGAAAAAGTCGCTCGAACGATTGCGAATGAACAGCCAGGGCCAGCAAACGCCAACACTTGCCGAGTATGCCGATGCGGTCCGCCAAGTAGGAACGGAAAACAATGTTCCCGTCGTCAATCTGAACGCGGCGAGTCTCGAGTTTTACGCCGCACTTGGCCCCGATCGTGCGACGAAAGCGTTTGCGTTCTACCCGGCACATACATTTCCGGGCCAAGACGAAGCGTTGAAAGACCGTACACACCACAATTCTTACGGTGCGTATGAACTGGCGCGTTGTGTGGTCCGGGAAATTCGCGGCAAGGTTCCTGAATTAGCAAGACATCTGGCAGACGATGTAAACACATTCGATCCACGATCACCGGATGATCCCGACGGCTTTCATCTGCCACCGAGCCCGATCATCGAATCGCCTCAAAAGCCCGCCGGTGACTAATCTCATTCACCGTTTTCGAACGCAGCGGCAAGGGCACGCCTACCGGGCGAGGACAATCTCATTGAGCCGTCGCGCTCATTGAGCCGTCGCGGCGTCTCGCTCAGCTGCATGAGCATCCGCGTCAGGTTTTACAATCGCCGCAATGATTGATCCAGCCAGCAACCAGGACAGAAAATCAT
>JAGQPO010000794.1 GCA_020426665.1 Planctomycetales bacterium | reverse complement strand
ACGACTTCCGCTACGTTCCCAGCCCTAAAATTAAATCTGGACAAAGCAGTCGTCAACGAGCGACTGTGTGTGTGTCAGCGGTGCACCGACACCGATGTTTGGTGATTCCCGACGGGCTAAATTACTTTTTGACAGACCGATGGCATCGTGGCGACGCCGGGTTCTGCGTGCTACTTGATTTCAGCCAGCAATCGATCGATCTTCGATTGGACCTCGGACGCGACCTGAGCGATCTCGTCGTGGGCTTTCTTGGCCGCATCGGCCAGCGACTGAGCCTCGTCGAGCTTCTTCAGCAACTCGGGACGAGTCGCGGCAAGTTGATCCGCCTCGGCTTTTCGGGCCGCCGCGGTTTGCTGGTGAGTCTTCACCGACTCGGCGGTTGCGATCCGATTTCGTCGGCTTTTCGCGGTTTCGACCAATTGCGAAGCCAGTCGTTCTTCGGCGTCGGCGACGGGGATCATCTTTGACGGGTCGGTCTTCAGTGCGACCCGCAGAGCCGTCACCTCGTCTTGCAGGTCCCGGACCGAGTCGGTCAATGCCGGAAGTTTCTTGTCAAACTCTGCGGCAGCTGCCTGGGCACTCTGTGCAGCAGCTTCACTTTCTTGGGACTGTTTTCGAAGTAGCGCGACCTTTTGATCCAGTTCGTCCAGCGGCTTCTTGGCGGCCTGGACCGCGGCTAACGCCTGGTCCAGATTCGCTTTTGCGGGGGCCAATTTTTGTTGAACGGAAACCAGAGTCGTCTTGACCGCTTCAACACGTTTTTCGGCCGGTTCCGGATTGGCGGCAAGGGTGACCATGGCATCCGGCTTTTCGACCGGCGTGTTGAACACGGAGCCTGCCCAATTGCCATAAACGAGCCGATTCCCATCGTAGGTAATGGCGACTTCCAGCATGTCTTCACTGCCGTTTGCCAGCACCTTGATCTCTTTGCCTGCGGTATCCCACAAGCGAACACGATCATCGCGTCCTGCGGTTGCAACGCGGCCTTGGTGATCGAATGCAACAGCGGTCACGCCACCGGCGTGGGCATTGATCGACCGAATCGATGTTCCGCCGTTCATTTCCCAAAGTTTGACCGTGCCGTCTTCGCTGGCGCTGGCGAGCACATTTGAATCATCTCGCCAGGCGACCGAGTTGATGGCGCCTTTGTGGCCTGCCAAATCCAAGTACAGTCGACCGGTGTCGGCCTCCCAAACACACAGTCCGCCTGAGCGATCACCCGAAGCGATCAAAATTCCGTCGGGACTGTAGGCGACCGTGTAGATCCAGTCGGTGTGCTTTTTCAGATCAAACAGTTTTTCGCCGCTGCCCGCATCGAAGATCCGCAGCATTTTCAGCGGTCCGCCCATCGCGATTCGAGTTAAGTCCTGATTCGCATCGGCGCCAAAAACGGTGTCCAACTCGTCGCCGACCGTAGCGACTCTTTGTCCTGTTTTGACGTCAAATACTGCGACCAGACCCTGCACGGAGTGCTCGCCACCGCCGACAATCAAATACGCTCCGTCGCGGCTGAATCGGATGTCTTGTGCGATGCCTTCAGGAAACGGCAGGATGCCCAGCAACTCACCGGTTTCGCTGTGGTACATGACGATCTGTTTCTGACCGGCAACGGCAATCAATGGTGCCCATGGGCTGGCTGCGATTGCGGTGATCGCCGCGGCGCGGGACGTCACCACTGGGGTTTGCAACGGCATCGTCTCCGGCATCGCCGCCGGGCCATCGGGTTTGCCACCGGTCGAGGCGACGAAAGCGAGCGCGTTCGTTTTTTTCTTCGCTGCTTTTGAACCTGAATTCTCTAGAATTCCGCCTTCGATCCAGGCACGGATGACGGCCAGTTTCTCCGCCGGCAATTTGTCTTGCTTGGGCGGCATCACTGGTGTGTCATCATGATTGACCAGTTGCCAAAGTCGGCTGCCGTCGGCATCTCCATCGTCAAAAACAACCTCGCCACTGCCGCCGCCTTCAACGACCGACGTGAACGTGTCTAACGCAAGTCCGCCTTTCTTGTCACTCTGTTGGTGACAATTCAGACAGTACTGTCGGAAGATTGGTTTGACATGATCGTCGTACGTGACTTTGGCGGGCGCTTCGCCTTCGGCATGACCGACGGAAACGAAGGGGATCGTACCCAACAGGGCAATCGCAATAGCGGAAGGTCGAACAAGCATGGCGGGATAGATTTGGCGGGAAGGTCGCGCTTCGAAAAAACGGTCACGACCGGTTACAGGTGAAACAGGATGATGATCAAGTTCCCCCCTGCGTTCATGATTAATGGTTGAACACGAATTCGCGGCTGTTGAGGACCGCCCAGAAAATATCTTCCATGGCGGCAACTTTATTCTCAGCTTCGCCGATGGTGGCCTTTAATTGTTCCATTTCGGACGGCAACGGATCGCGCGAGAGGCAACGGACGTAGATCCGCTGGATCACTTGGTCTTCGGTCAGATTCTCTTTTTCTACCCAGGTTTTAATCTTGTTGCCCTGAGAGATTTTTTGACTGACACTGCTGCCGTTCAGCAGGTGAAGTGCCTGCGAGAGTGAAGGATCGGTGGACGCTTCACAGTCGCACACGGTTGCGCGGGGTGCACGCCCGAATGTTGTTAAGAAATAGTTGCTCGTGCGGCCATCAGCAATTTGGACGGCACGGGCACCCTGTGGAAGTCCGGCGAATTTGTCCGGTGCCTCGGTGACCTGGCAAATGCAATCCAACAAGCTTTCCGCCGGGATGCGGCGAATGATCGCGTGGGCATAGTTTCGATTGTCGTGGGCGTTGGTTTCGTTGGTATCGCTGCTGCGTTGGTAAGCCTTGCTGTTGCAGATATCGCGGACGAGCCGACGGAAGTCGAAATTGTATTCCACCAGTTTCGCGCCCAGCACATCGAACAATTCCGGATTACTGGGCGGGTTGCTGACGCGGATGTCGTCGACTTGGTCAACGAGGCCGACGCCCATGTAGTGCGCCCAAACACGGTTTGCAATTGACTTGGAAAAGAACGGGTTCTCGGGACTGGTCAACCATTCGGCGACGACGGCGCGGCGATCTTTGCCGCGAGTGTCCGGTGACTCACCGCCCAGGAATGTCGGTGGGACGGGTTTTTTGGTGACCAAATGGTTCACCTCACCGCCGCCTCGGTTGTAGACGATCTGTTCGCGATAGTCCTCCGCTCCCTTTCGTCCGATCTGAGAAAAGAACGATGCGAAACCGTAGTAATCATCCATCGTCCAACGATCAAAGGGGTGGTTGTGGCACTGGGCGCACTGGGTCCGGATTCCCATAAAGACCTGTGCGACGTTTTCAGCGGTCTTTAACGTATCACGTTCGATTTCGTAAAAGTTTGTCCCTGGTGATGTGAACGTTCCACCGGTGCTGGTCAACAAATCACGAACCATTTCATCGATCGGAACGTTCCTGGCAAACTTGTCGGTCAACCAGTTGGAATACAGGAACGCTGACTTGTAACTGACTTGGTTGGTGCTTTTGATCATCAGCAATTGGGCGAATTTCATGGCCCAAATTTCGCTGAACTCTTTTCGCTCGAGCAATCGATCAATCAAAGCTGACCGTTTGTCGTCCGCCGGATCGGAAACAAAGTTTTGATATTCCTGTTCGGTTGGCATCAATCCGGTGATGTCGATGGTGACGCGGCGAATAAATTCTTCGTCGCTGCACAGTCCGCTGGGAAGGATGCGAAGTTGCTGAAGTTTCTTGCCGACCAATTGGTCAATGTAGTTTCCCGAGACCTCTGGGGGTGTGTATTTCAAGTCGGTCGGAAGTGCCAGAACTTGGCTGCCGACGGTGTGGGTGTCAAAGCGAGCCATCACGAATGCTTCGCCGCGTCGGCCGGCCGTCACAACGCCGCCGTCATCGATCGCGGCGGTACCGGAATTGTTTGATGTAAACGCAGCCAGTCGGGTCACGTCGCGGGTTGTGCCATCGCTGTAAGTTGCAACGGCAACAAATCGTTGCGTCGTTCCCTCGCCTTCGATAACCGCTTGGGGAGGATAGATTGCAACCGATGCAACCGCCGGCGGCTGCTTGTCGGCCGGATCGTTGAGTGCGCCGTTTTTCAGCCATTCCAGGATGGTGGCGTAATAGTCTGAATCGGTGCCGAACAATTTGCCTCCGGTATGAGGAACGGCGCCGATCGATTTTCGCAGGAACAGACTATCTTCCGGAATTGCCAAATTGATTCGCCGAACGCCGATTTCTCGAGTGATGCGGTGGTAATCCCCGGCGGGATCAAATCCAAACAAGCTCATTCGAAAGCCATCTTTGCCTCGCGCTGCACCGTGGCAGGACCCCGTATTACATCCGGATCGGGTCAGCACCGGCATCACGTCGTTGGTGAAGCTGACCGGAGGCTTGGTCGATGCCGACGAGACGGTTACAGGGATTCGCACCTCCGCTCCCAAATACTCCGCGATTAATTCGGTGGCTCCATCGGCCAAAGGCAGCAACTGGAAATTGTCGCGTTTCACCTTCGTCTCATCTGCGACTTTCCAGATCACTCGATCGCTGGCATCTTCGGTGATCCCGTCGTCCCTTCGAATCACTGCAACAAAGGATTGGAAGTCCCGAGCAGAATTCAATTTGATTTCCGGCGGATAAACCGCCAAATCGGGCTTTCGAGTCGTGTCCGACGAGCGAACTGCAGCTTCATCGGCGGGTGTGACTGCCAGCGAAGGGCATGCCAAGGCAACCAAAACGATCAGGGATGCGGCTGGGCGAATGTTCATTTCGAATCGCTTGTTGGGGTAACTTGTCGGATGCTACGGCGTCCGAGGTTTTGTCGGGCAATCGCGAACGCATTCACGTTGAATTGGAACAACTTCGCTGGGCGTCATTATTTCTTTTGCCTGAGTTGTTCCAGGCGACTGAGCGGTTTCGGGGCGGCAGGTTGTTTCGGTGCTTCGGCTTTCTTTTCTTCAGCCTTGGGGGCGTCAACTTTGGGTGGCAGCGGTTTATCGATCCGCAGTTCGCCCGGACCGTTTGTCTGCACGATGGTTTCATCACCGACTTTGATTCGGGCGATGCAGTTCAGTGTCTTGTGCTTGCCGACTTTTGCGGCCGCGTCGATGACCAGTGGGAAGACGACGTTTTTCGATTCTGGAGTAATCTTCTGGGTCGCGGCTGGGCTGGTGACACCGGCCGGAATTCCGACCAGTTGGACTTCGGCTTCGCCTTCATATTCCCTCAAGATTTCCATTGGGATTGCGATGCTAACTTCCGTCCCAAGTTCGCCTGCCGCCTTTGGGAATTCGTACTTAAAGATCGAGTCCTGGACTTCCAACATGATGGGCGGCGTCACGGTCGTTGCGGAACCCGTCTTTGAGTTGTAGGTCGCAACAAAAATGATCGGCCAAGTACCGATGCCCGCGCTGCTGTTTGCCGTAATCGGGATTTCGATTTCGGTCTTGCCTTTATCGATGTAACGACTGTTGTTGATGCTGACACCCGGCGGGTTGTAAAGTGTCCGGAACGAGACTCGTTCGTCGAAGCCTTCTTTTTTGTTGATCTTGACCAGTAAGTTCTTGCTGCCGCTACGCACGATTGGCGTGTTGGGCTGGATCAGTTCCAACGAGAACGGCACTTCGTCGGTTACTGCCATCGCGGCGCGGTCGGTGTCGTATGCCCACATTTCACGGCGGTTTTGACCAAGAACCAGTTTGTGGTGTTGGGATAATTTGCCGCCGACCAGGGGATTCTTGTCGTCGCCCTTGGCGTAAATCGTGTATAGCGACGCGTTGTGTTTGGCATCAGGTGCCGCGGACAGAATCACCGGCACCTCGGGGCGTCCCGCGGGCATCGGGAAGGTTGTTGCGGTGACTCCTGCGGGCAACCCGTCCAAAGACAGGTTCACCTCGCCGTTGTAGCGGTCACGAGTCGCGGTGACGACCATCGCAGTAGAACCACCGATGGGAACTTCGACGACTTGAGCTTCGTCACGACGCAATTCCTTGAGTGTCAAATTAACCGAAGGCGTCGGCATACTGACTTCGATCCGGTACGCATACGTCGGTCCGCCGCCGCGAAGGTGATCGTAAATTCGTACCGTGTGATTGCCGTCTTCCTGGGCATCAAATTCCAGATACGGGTCAATCCGGCCGCGACTATCGTCGCTGGATGTAAGCGTTGCATGTTTCGGGTTGAAAACGTTCAGCACTGCGTCAAGCGGCGAACGAAGAACATTGCGTGCGAAGACTTCGACCCGGTACTTTGTTCCCTTTTTTGCTTCGAAGGTAAAACAGTCGTAGTCGCCTGGTTTGTCGATCACGCCACAGTACGCACCCGGCACCGCAACGACCGGTGCTTTGGTGCGATCATCGTTGGGCTCTTGTTCCATCGCAACCGGCAATTCGTTGACTCGAATCCAGTTCGGCGACGGGGTGACGCCATTTTCATCTTCGGTGGTCACGCCCCACTGAGGATAGTTCTCACTCGGCAATGGGATTTTGGCGGAACGTTGAGTGCCATCGGAGAGAACCAGTTGGGCATCCAAGACGGTTGATGGCTGTCCGCCTCCGGGGATGATTGCGACAGGTCGTGGAAACGTGCCGACGTGAAGTCGGTATCCGCCCAGGTCGCTACCCAGAAATGAACTGTCACGAACCAGGATTGAATACGTGCCGTCGGCCGGCGCGGTGAAGCTGCAAAAGCCGTCTTGTTGAAGCAATGCGGAATCGTCACTGGATGCGACTTCGAACCGGCCTTCATCAAGAATCGCGACGTACGGATCCAGGATATTCTGATTTCGAAGCGAGTTCGCGACACGAATGCCTTCGATTTCTACGTTCAAAGTCTGCCCGGCCTTCAGCTGGACCTGATAGTGATCGACGTCCTCTCGTTTGACGACGCCATCAATGGTGCAGTTAAGCTCAATTTTCTGAGGCGCCGCAAAGTCGTCATTTGGTTCGACTTCCGTCACCAACGGCATCGAACCGACTCCGATCAAACGCAAGTTCGCGATGCCGCTTTTGGTGATCAATCGAATCGGGTACAAGCCCGGCGTAAGATCGGCAGCCGCACGAAGTTTGACTTCGGTGACGGCATTGCTGACCGCCTTGACTTCCAAAATTTCAATTCCCGGCAGATCACAAAGAACCTCCGAAGCATCGCTCAACCTGGTGCCCTTGAACTGGACGACCGTTTCTTCACCGCGGACGACTCCACGCGGTTCCAAGCTGGTAACAACAGGTAGTGTCGCGAAAGCAGTCTGGCACAGTGACATGCTGAATGAAAAAACAACCAGCATTGCCGCAGCCAGCGGCCGAAATGAAGTTTTCAGTTTCATTGTCAGTTCGAAAACAAGCGTGGAGCAAGCGAAATCCGAACGCCTGATCATTCAAGCGTTTTTTAATGATCGTGTATTGGCGACATCGTTCACCCGGCGGCCCAGGAGCACGCCGGTCGAAGAGTGGGCCGGTGAGCGTGTCACCAGCACTAAACCATCAAAGGCTCGATCAATTTTCCGCCGTCAACGATTTCAATCGGGCGGTCACCGGGCGCCATCAGTTCTTTGTCCGCGACGATACCGAGCAATCGGTACATCGTTGTCGCGAGGTCGGCTGGCGACACGGCGTTTTCTTCCGGTTCGGCAGCTGTTGAATCCGACGCACCGTAAATCATGCCGCCCTTGATACCGCCTCCGGCCAGCAGAACGCTGAACACCTTTGGCCAGTGGTCGCGTCCCGCGTCATTATTGATCTTCGGCGTTCGGCCGAATTCGCTGCTGACCATGACCAATGTTTCGTCCATCAATCCGCGTTCGGTCAGGTCGTCAAACAATGCGGCTAAAGCAGTGTCCAAAGCCGGCATCTGGGATTTGAAACCGTTGGTGATGTTGTTGTGCATGTCCCATCCGCCGTAGGTCAATGTCACCAGCCGTGTTCCGGCTTCGACCAGGCGTCTCGCCATCAACAATCGTTGGCCGGCTTGATTGCGGCCATATCGATCACGCATCTTGGCGTCTTCTTTATCGATATCAAAGGCCTCCTTCGCCGCCGGTGTATCCAGCAAGCTGTAGGCCCGCTCATAAAAAGTGTTCATCGCCGAAACGTTGTCAGCGGCCGTTGCCGAAACGAAATTTGTGTTGACCGCTTCGAGCGCTGCTTTGCGTCGCATAAATCGCTCTGCATCGACGCCGCCGGCCAAATCCAGGTCACGGACTTTGAATCCGTTTTGTGCCGGATCCGAACCCAGGGCGAACCCGCCGTAGCTGCTGGGCAAGTATCCCGTTCCCGCAAACTCGTTGGGAACATTCGGAATGCAGACGTAAGGCGGAAGATTGTTTCGCGGGCCATATTCGTGACTTACCACCGCACCAAACGATGGATAACGCAGCGCGGGGCTGGGCTTGTATCCGGTGAACATGTTGTGTGTGCCGCGTTCATGAGCCGCTTCGCCGTGCGTCATTGAACGAATCACACTGAACTTATCCGCCCGTTTGGCAAGCTCTGGAACCACTTCACCAAACACTTCACCGGTGCTGGTTTTAATCGTCCGCATTTCGCCGCGGTATTCCAGCGGGCTGTATGGCTTGGGGTCAAATGATTCCTGCTGTGCCATACCGCCGGGCAAATAAACGTGAATCACGCTCTTCGCCTTGGCTTCGACAAAGTCGTACTGTTTCTGCTCGGCCATTGCCTGACGCATTAAAAGCTCAGGCAGTGACAAACCGATACCTCCGAGTGCACCCGCGGCCAGAAATCCGCGACGACTGAATGGGTTTCCTTCACAACGCATCGAACGACTCCGTGAATCAGTGATGGTAAGGTTGGGACCCAGCGATTTAAATTTGTCTACTCATCGCAATTTGTCGGAACAAAATCACAACCGAGAGGTTTCAAACTGTGTCGGTCGACCCGATACTCGCTGAATCTGTGGTGGGCGGGAATAACATCACGAGGTCGATCGTAGACACCGTGACGATATTTGAGGTGGGATTAAGGCCAGAGTGTACACTTCTTTTTGGAGTGTCGTCTGACCTTTAACGTTCCTATCGGAAATTCGAACCCGGAAATCTGCCTCAACCAGAACATTTAACCGTTCTAATCAGTGAACGCATCTCTCCTAGGATTCTCACAGGTTAACGCCGTTAGGGTGCAGAGTCAAATCACGAGGGTCTTGGAGGGGGTGGCGGTCTGTTTTTTAGGGGGGCAGGGGCCTCTGGATGGATCGCGGTCACACGCCGAGGAACACCCAAAGATTCTGTAAAGGTGACGTTCATTCTACGGCGATAGACGCAAAACCGTCTTCGCTTAGCATGTTTCCTCCACATCGCATTGCCTTGCGATATCGGCCAACGGCCATACACAACGATTCACGCGGTAGGTGACGATGTGCATGACCTTTGGCCAATCAAATCATCCTAAAATGCACGCTCTCCTGGGGC
>JAGQPO010000793.1 GCA_020426665.1 Planctomycetales bacterium | reverse complement strand
CCAGATGTCGGCCAGAAAATCCATTTCCAGTTTTGTCGCGCCGTTTCCATCGCAGGCTGCACAGCGGCCGCCGTCGACGTTAAAACTGAAACGGCTTGCGGTGTAACCGCGCGTTTTAGCCTCTGTTAATTTCGCGTACAGGTTACGAATCTCGTCAAACACTTTGACGTACGTCGCCGGGTTGCTGCGCGGCGTTCGCCCGATCGGCGATTGGTCGATGGCAATCGTTTTGTCCAGGAACTCCAGACCGCTGATCGAGTCGTGTTCGCCGGGATCGCCTTCGGCACCGTTGAGTGCGCGGCGAAGCGCAGGTTCCAAGATCCCTCCGATCAAAGAACTTTTCCCGCTGCCGGAAACTCCGGTCACACAGGTGACGGTTCCCAGCGGGATCGTCACATCGACATTCTTCAGATTGTGAAACCTTGCTCCATGAACAGTCAACTGAGCCTCGCCGTCAATCGGCCGTAGCGTTGCTGGAACTTCGATTTGCCGTTTGCCCGACAAAAAGTCGCCGGTCACGCTCTCTTTGTTTTTCCCCAGTTCATCGGCCAGCCCGATCCCAACGATCTTGCCGCCACGGACACCGGGGCCAGGACCAAAATCGACCACGCGGTCGGCGGCACGCATCGTGTCTTCATCATGCTCGACAACAATCAATGTGTTGCCAGCGTCACGTAGTCGTGTCAGCGTCTCGATCAATCGATCGTTGTCACGGGCGTGCAACCCGATCGATGGTTCGTCCAGGATGTACAGCACGCCGACCAGTCCGCTGCCGATCTGGCCGGCCAAACGAATGCGTTGTGATTCGCCTCCCGAAAGTGTCGGCGCCGTTCGCCCGAGTGTCAGATAATCCAGCCCGACGCCCAGCAAGAAGCCCAATCGTGTGCGGATCTCTTTTAACGCCTCGGCGGCAATCTTTGCATCGGTCTCTCCCAAACGGATCGATTCAAAGAAATCACTGAGTTGATCAATCGAAAGTTCGCACAATGCCGGAAGCGAGAGCGCAGGCGATTCGGCAAACGACGTCGAATCCGTTGTGATCGTTGCGGCGCATGCTTGGCGATTCAAACGTCGACCCTGGCAATCGACGCAATCGATTGTGTTCATGAACTTTTCAAGATGACGTAGTTGCATCTTGTTCTTGGTCGTTCGGTAGCGATCCAGCAATTCGGGGATGAACCCGCTGAACGATCCCGTGTACTTGCGACTCTTGCGACCACCACGCCAGGTCAATTGGTACGTCGACTCGCTGCCCCAAAGCCACATTTTTTGCGCATCGGCCGACAGATCACACCAGCGGGTTTCCAGCATCGCGCCCGCTTCGATTTCCAGCAGCTTCTCCATCGCTGTTGCGAAACCTTTGTAGATATGACGCCGGTATCGACCGATGTCGCCCCATTTTCCCAGTAACGAAATCGCTCCCTTGCGAATGGATTTTGAATCGTCCGGAATGATCAGCTCCGGTACGAACGTGTACAGATGGCCGAGGCCGTCGCAGGCCTCACACATTCCTTGCGGGCTGTTGAACGAAAACAGTTGTGGCGTGGGAGGTCGAAAACTTTCGCCGCAAGATGCACACGAGTAGCGTGATGAAAACAGTATGTCGTCCTTTGCGACGCCCGCCGCATCGCCGTTCGGCTCCGAGAGCGAGACAATCATTGACGCGTCGCCTAATTTCAGCGCCAAGTTGACCGCTTCGTTGATACGCCCTCGGTCGCGATCGTCGATACCGATACGATCGATGATCACTTCGACGTCGTGACGGTGAGAACGGTCCAAAGGCGGCGGGTCAGATAGTCGAATCGTATCGTTGTCGACTCGTGCTCGTGTGAAGCCCTGTTTTCGCAGGTCTTCGAATAAGTCCTTGAATTCGCCTTTTTGGCCACGTACCAGCGGGGCCATCACCCAGATGGTCGATTCCGGATCTAAATCCAAAATCCGCGACGTGATGGCGTCAGACGGCTGGGCGGCGATCGGGACATGGCATTGGGGACAATTCGGAGTCGCGACGCGGGCGTACAAGACACGCAGAAAATCGTAGATCTCGGTGATTGTCCCCACGGTGCTGCGGGGATTATTGCCCGTCGATTTTTGGGCGATCGAAATCGATGGACTCAGCCCGCTGACCAGATCCACATCCGGCTTGGGCATTTGGCCCATAAATTGGCGGGCATAGTTGGACAGCGATTCGACGTAACGCCGTTGGCCTTCGGCGTACAGCGTGTCGAACGCCAAGGATGACTTTCCGCTGCCGGAAACACCGGAAAAGCAGATCAGCTCCCCCCGCGGCAAAGTCAGATTGACATCACGAAGATTGTGCTCGCGCGCACCTTTGACCTTAATTTCGGTCGTCGACATTCAAACAAAACATGGGGCAGAAGAAGACGGCATTCCTTTCCCACCTAGTTTAGCGATCCAGGCAATTTGGCGAAATGAGAGGTTTCTCAGTCAGCTGCCATCGGACCCAGAAGCCCAGACCCAGGGGACAAGCCCAGACGCCTACGGCTCCTTCGGGGGAGGCGGGGCTCGTGAAAGAAAGCCTCGGGACAGAAAACCTAGGGGGACATGGCACCTCCGCAATCGATTCAACAAGCCACCAGTGCTTCGTTGCGGCTTGATTTTCGTGTAGCGGAAAATCGTCAAGAGTTTCGATTCGTCCGGCGATTCACGAAAGTCTTGACGACTTCCGCTACGTTCCCAACCGCGAAAGTTGGGTTGCGGAGGAATACTGGCAGTTCAGCGAAGTGCCGTGTCCCCGGGTGGCGCTGGCAGTTCAGCGAAGTGCCGTGTCCCCGGGTGGCGTCCCCAGCGGAATTGGGCTTGGGTTGGACGATTCGATTGGGGAGAGCATGCTTTTTCCGATTGTGCGTTTGAATTGACCGTCAAAACCTGAAGGTCCTGGCCTGTACTTTGTTGTCGATCGGTGAAACGTTTGATCGTCAGAGGCGAGGCGCAAGTCATACTGTGCCCCCATGCAACTGTATTATTTTCTTGCCGTCATCCTGTCGCTCAGTCTCGGGTCCTTGCCGGAATCAGATCAGCCGATCCAAGCGGCGCTAGGCTTCTCGGCGGCGATTGTTGCCGTTTGGTGGATCCTTTGCGGACTTGCCGTGCGTCTGGTCGGCGGTTTGATCAACAGGGGTGAAGTCACGGCCGACATCGGATATGACTGGTTTGATCGTCAAATTGAACTACTGCGCTGGTTCTCGATCGGATTGATGGTGCTTTGCCTGGGCGGATTCGGTCTTGGCAGAAACCTCCGGCAATTACCCTGGATCGAGCATTCGATGGTCATTCAGTCGATCATTTTGCTGACGCCTGGAATCGCAATGATGGCCGGGCTGTGGGCCGCCGAATACTATTTTGCTGCACGGCTGGGATACACGCGGAAACGACTTCTGGACGGGCTGAAATACGTCGGCTATTCATTCCGCTGTAACGTCGGATGGCTGATCTTGCCCATCATGGGGTTCATGTTGATCGCCGACGTTTTTGCGTTCTCATCGCTTTCAGACGCCGTGCCGGCTTGGGCCGGATGGGTCGGAGTCGCCGTTTTGGTTGCTGCGGGAATCCCTGTGTTGGTGCGCCGCATGTTTCCGACAATACCGATCGACACCGAGAGCAAAGCGTGGATACAGTCGGTGCTTCGATCCGCGGGAATCTGTCGATGCAAGGTTCTGATGTGGAACACCGGAGGTCAAACGCACAACGCCATGATCGCCGGATTATTGGGGCGGTTTCGAGTGTTGTTACTGAGCGATCGATTGGTCAGCGACCTGACACGTCCGGAATTGGCGATGGTGATCTTGCACGAAGCGGCGCACGCCAAGCGGATGCACATCGTGTTGCGAATCGCTGCTCTATTGCCGGTGTGGTGCGTGGGAATGGGAATCGAACACTGGATCGCAACAAACGGAAACGGGGGATGGGTGCAGTCTTGGGCGGGCACGCTGGGAAATCTGTTCAGTATCCTGGCGACAGTTCTTATGCTGAGGTTTGTAAGTTATCGCAGCGAGTTCGACGCGGATCGTTATGCTTGTCGGCTGGCTCCCGAGGTGGCGGTCCAAACCCCCGACGTCCCAGCCAATCATGACGAAGCCAAACGTCGCCTTTCTTCGGCGCTGCTTCGCGTGACGGCCCATTGCGAATCGGCTCGCAAACCAACCTGGTTGCACCCGTCAATCGCGGATCGAATTGCCGCGATGACGCCGCCCGCCGGAATCGATTTTGAAGTCGCCCATTCGCGTTAGCCCTCTGCTAAAGACGCGGAAACCGGTGGTGTCTGGTCCCTCGCTGACGCGTTCGGGTTGTGAAAAGGCAATGCCTCACGCAAAACCGCAACTTCAGAACTGACGCATTCGGGTTGTGAAAATTGGGACATCGTAAAAACCATTTTGTTTTTTGCCCGCTGCATCGTTTTTTTTCGTTCTAGCTTCTTGGCTGTCCTTTTGCCCGGAAGTTTCGTGAACAGGACAGTTGCGGATCGCACTTTTCCTATTCTCAATGATGCACTTGTACGGCGATGCGACGAATCAAGCCACGGCAAGCCCGACGACGAAGACGAAGTCTATTTGAACAGCTGGCGAATCGGCAACTTTCTATCAGCGATTTCCCAATTCATCGTCGACAATCCCGACTTGGACGGCAACGGTGTAGCGAGCGACCCTTACTCGGTCGAAAATGTCAAAACTCAGTTGCGCGCCTTTGCCGGCTTGCGATGCACAGAAATCACGACCTCCGACGCGTGTGTCAGCGCGATTCATACGAATGATCCACGAACGTGGGAGCAAGCCAGTGATGGCGTCCCCGGAGTGGGACCGATGGCTAGTGAAACGTCCGGAATCTCGTCGCGGGATTTTCCTCTTGGCGGAATCTTCCACGTCGAAATCGCACCTGCGAATCACTCGTCGATTTTAACAGCACGTCAAGCGGATGCCTTTTCTGGCGGGTTGGACATTCTGGTGGATTGGACGCGAAAACTCGCGCATCATCGCGAGTTAAATTTCAAAGTCGATGCGATTAACGAAACCTTGGGATTCACCATCCTGCCTGATGCCGCATTGGATTACGTGCTTGTCCGACCACTGAAAAGTTATCTGGCCGCAGCGACGAATCCATCGGTCAACGAAATGAAGCAGTTGATCTTTCGACAGCCGATCAATCAAGGGTCATTGAAGTTCCGCATCGACCAGGTCAACGTTCTCGATGACGACGACGAAGTCTCTTTCGAGGTTGCATTTTCCGCGACACGTGTGATTCGTCCGAGCCTCTTCAAAATTGTCAACGAAGTCGGCGAAGTCAGCTACGAGTTCAACGATAGTTGGCTCAACACGCGGCTGGAAATGAAGTTTGCATTTGGCGTTTTGAAAGATCCAAGCCTCTCCGCTGAACAATCTTTCTTCATTAAAGGCCTCGTCCGCAGAATCTGTGGGGC
>JAGQPO010000792.1 GCA_020426665.1 Planctomycetales bacterium | reverse complement strand
GTGACCGATACCGCCGGGCAATCGGGAGAGCTGCCGGCCGGAGAAAGCAACAATGTTGCTGCCAGGCTGATCGAGTTGACGCTTTCGCCATACGCGGATTTGGCTGTCAGCAACGTCGTCGCACCCGCGCTGGTTATCGGCGATCCGGCCGAGATCACGGTTGACTGGACGGTCACGAACCTGGGCGTCGGTCGTGGCTTTGTCGACCAATGGACCGACGCAATTGTGATCAGCGAAAACTCGATTGCCGGCGACGGTGACGACATCGTGATCGCGACGTTCCAACACAACGGCGGGTTGGACCCGAATCAGTCGTACACCCGAAGCGAAACGTTTCAATTGCCCGCCGCAACGAACGGGCGATACACGTTGTTCGTCCGCGGTGATTTTGGCGACGCCGTGTTTGAAAACGACATCGAAGCAAACAACGACGTCGCGCGGGTCGGCCAGGTCGACATCATGCCCGCACCCTATGCGGATCTGGTCGTCGAATCCATCGATGTTCCTCTGCCGGTCAATGCCGGCAGTGTTTCCAGTTTGACGTGGACCGTCCGCAATTCCGGCATCGGCGTGACCAGTCGCGGCGACTGGTACGATTTGGTTTATCTGTCCACGACACCTGATGCGACGGGATGGATCGACGGCACCGAAGTCAGTTTTCAACACTTTGGCCAAATCGGGCCCGACGGAACGTATGTCCGGACGGGAAACTTTTTGATACCCGACGGATTGTCCGGTGACCATTACTTGATCGTTCACACCGCCCAGAAAAACGGGCCGTTTGAATTCATCTACGTTGACAACAACATCACGGCAAGTGCCGCGTTTCCGATCACGTTGCTGCCGGCTCCGGATCTGGTGGTGACCGCCGTGACGGCACCCACCGATGCAGAGGAAGGCAATCTGATCGACGTTCAGTGGACGGTCAGCAACAACGGATTTGGTGATGCGACAGGCGGCTGGATCGATCGCGTTTATTTACAGGAAGCCGGAAACCCCAACGGTGATTTGATTCAACTGGGGCAATTTCCTTTCGTCGATCCGATTCCGGCCGGCCAAAGTTATAGCCGCAGCGAACGAATCCGGATCCCCACGCAATCGACGGGTACGTTCAACCTGTTCGTCAAAACAAACTTTGACGGACAATTGTACGAAGGCGCCGGATCGGACAACAACGCAACATCGCGGGCGATCACGATCAACGTCAAACCCCGACCCGACTTGCAAGTCGAAACGATCACGATTCCTGATCGATTGCCGGCCGGTGCGACGATCGCGCCGGAGTTTGTCGTGTTAAACCAAGGCGGCGTTGGCACCGGAAACACCCAGTGGATCGATCGCGTTTATCTGTCTTTGGACACGACGATCGACAACGCCGACATCTTGATCGGCGAATTGCCAAACAGCGCCGCATTGGAAGCCGGTCAACGTTACAGCACCGAAGCCGGCAGCGTGGTGGTTCCGCTACGTTATCGGGGTGACGTGTACGTGATCGTATTGACCGATGCGCGCGACAATGTCGAAGAGTGGCCCAATAACAACAACAACTTGACATACAAGTCGATCTTTATCGAACCGGAACCGTTGGCCGACCTGGTGGTCAGTGATGTTATCGCCCCGACTCAGGTGGTGGCCGGCAGCACGATCCCCGTTCGATACACCGTCACTAACCTGGGCAGCGGTCCCACGCACGGCGACACCTGGGCCGAAAACGTCTGGCTGACGCGAGACAAGAATCGACCTCACCCTGGCCAGGGCGATTTTCTGTTGAAAACGCTGACACACACCGGGTCGCTTGATCGGTTCGCCGGTTACGAAACAGAAACGACGATTCGAATCCCGCGAGAATTGGAATCGGGAACTTGGTATGTCACGCCCTGGGTGGACCCGTTGGATGTGATCCCCGAAGACACACTGGCGTCGAATACCAATCCGGACGACCCCAACAACATTGACAATAACAATTACAAGGCGCGGGCAATTGATGTGCTCGGGTCGCAGCCCGATTTAGTCGTCTCGCAAGTCATCGCGCCGGTCACCGCATCGGGCGGAGACACGATCACTGTGACATGGACCGTAGACAATCTGGGGCTGGCCGATGCAGATCCGGGCGGATGGATCGATCGCATCTATTTGAGTGACATGCCGGATCCGAAAGACGATTCGGCAACGACATTGTTGCTGGCGGAAAAGAAACGGGATTTGCCGTTGGCCAAGGGAGCGTCGTACACCGATTCGTTGGACATTGCGCTTTCGCCATCGGCTGTCGGACAATACATCGTGGTGATCACCGATGACGACGTCCCGCCGGTTCCGTCGATTGACCTTTCCGGCTTCTTTCCTCAAATCCCGCCGCCGGAAAAATACAATCCGGTCGACGAGGTTGACGAAACCAACAATGCGACCGCGGTCACAACCGACATCCGCAGCTATCCGGCCAACTTGAAGGTCGTTGAATTCGACATCCCCGAGACTATTTATTCGGGCGAAGAAGTCACGTTTACTTACACCGTGGAAAACATCGGCAGCCATCCCGTTTGGAGCGGCACACGGTATTGGAAAGATTTTATCTGGTTGTCTGCCGACGACGTCTTCTTGCGCAACCGCGCGTCGTTCCTGGGGACATCGATCTACGCACCATCGTCGGTCATCAATCCCGGCGACCGATACACCGTCGAATTCACGACCACGTTGCCTGAAGGGACAGGCGATGATTATTCGTTGTGGGTGCATCTGGATGCTCACAATGACAAGTCGCCGTTGATCTTCCCGATGCAGGCGCGGTTGTTGGAAACCGATTGGTATCCGGCCAACGAAGGCGACAACACGTCTTGGTTGAACCATTTTGACCGCTGGGCGTTCGAAGACCCCAGTGACAACTTGGCCCGGGTCGATTTCCCGATCATTTACAAAGAAGCGGATTTGGTGATCACGGATTTCCAAGTCCCCGCCGGAGCGACGTCGGGCGAAACGATCAACATCACGTACACGATCCAAAACGCCGGCAACCGCGAAACACGTGTCGGTTCTTGGACGGATCGGTTGTTTCTGTCCCATGACGCGTCGCTGGATAATTTTGACCACGAAATCGGATCGCGACAGCGTGGCGGGACCTTGATGCCGGGCGAAACTTACACGGGCACCATCAGCGCCAGGATCCCGGATGGAATCGAAGGTGATTTCAGTTTGCTGTTGTTTACCGATTCGGCTGCGCGTGCGGATCGCGCCCGACGGCCCAGCGACATCGGATTCGAACTGATCGGATTGGAGTTTGAATCTCCCGGAATCCTTGCGCCGTGGGACTTGGCCTCGGAAGCCTCGCGAGAATCGGCGCGTGGCCAGGTCAAGGAGTACCAACTGGAAGGAAACAACATCGCGGTCCGCAGTCTGCCGATCACACTGGCGCCGCTGCCGGATTTACAGGTCACATCCGTGGTCACCGTCGATCGCGCCGATCGCGGCCAAGAAATCAACGTCGAATTTACCGTCATGAACTTCGGCGGTGACACGGTCGGCGGACAAGGCGACTGGATCGATTCGATCTATTTGTCCCGAGACGAGTTCCTGGATCTTAGTAGCGACATCTATTTGGGAACTCTGTTGCACGAAGGCGGGCTTGTCGCCGGAGCGTCGTACGTCGCATCACGAACGGTATCGCTGCCCGGTGACTTATTGGGCCCGTATTATGTGTTCGTCATCACCGACCCGGATCGTGGCAGCGTCAGCGGCGACGTGTTCGAAGGACCCAACGAGCGAAACAATTCTCGCACCACCGCCGTCCCCACCATCATCCAGTTGCCGCCGGCGACGGACTTGCAAGTCACTAACATTACCGTTCCACCGGATGTCGAGGCGGGATCGCCGGCGACGATTTCTTGGACGGTCACGAACACCAGCACGGAAACCGTCAGCGGGCGTTGGTCGGATAGTCTGTTTTTCTCCAGCGATGCCGCCTGGGATTTGCACGATACCGCTGCGGGGCGACTGGAGTTTCGCGGGACGCTCGCGCCGGGGGAAAGCTACACACAAACTTTCCAAACGCTGACACCTTCGCTGACACCGGGCGCGTACCGGGCGATTGTCCGCACGGATATTTTTAACCAGGTCTATGAAGACATCGGCGACAGTAACAACGTGACCGCGTCGCCGTCGACGATGCAATTGACGGCGCCGTTTTTGACGCTTGATGTTCCGCTGGCGACCACCCTGGGTACGGGACAGCAACGATTGTATGCCGTCGACGTGCCTTTCGATCGCACGTTGCGGGTGACACTGTTTGCCGACGATGACTCGACGTACGAAGTGTTTCTTCGACACAACGACGCGCCGACGGTTCGGACCTATGACGCCAGCAGCGGAGGAACTTTGTCGGAGACACCGTTTGCGATCGTGCCGGCGACCGAAGCGGGGACCTATTATGTACTTGTCCGCGGGTTTGCAACCGAGACCGCCGATTCGCCGGTTCGAATTCTTGCCGAGTTGTTGCCGCTGGCGATCACCAATATCAAGACCGACATCGGTGGTGATTCAAAGTACGTCACCACCACCATCTCGGGCGCCCGTTTCCACGAAGACGCGATCGTCAAACTGGTGCGCCCCGGCTTTGCCGAAATTATTCCGGTCAACCAGAATTATGTGTCGGCGTCGGAGATCATCGTAACGTTTGATTTGGAGGACGCTCCGCACGGTCTGTACGATGTCCAAGTGATCAACCCCGGCGGTGAAGTTGCGGTCGTTCCGTACCGATTCCAAGTCGAACGAACGATCGAGCCCGAAGTGACGATTGGGATTGGCGGTCCGCGGTATATCTTTGCGGGCGACAATGGGACGTACAGCATTGCGCTTCAGAACCTTGGCAACATTGACGCGCCGTACGTTTATTACAACGTCGGAATTCCCGAGATGGGAATCAACGACTTTGTTTATGGGTTGCCGTATCACCACTTCACATCAAACCTGCGTGGCGGTCCGGAAGCAGGCACCCTGGCGGACTTGCCGTGGGCGGAACTTGAATCTGCCGTCAACACGAATGGGACGGTTACCGCCGGTGGATACTTGTTCGATCAACCCGCCGACGGATTTTCGGGGTTCACGTTTCAGGTGCAAACCTATCCGGGATTGCGTGAGCTGCACGATCACGCCTGGGAATCGTTCAAGGCAAAGATCTACGAAGCGTTGCCCCAGTTCGCCGAAAGCGATTTGCTGGCCGACGGGCCGTCGGCGCTTGATCGAATTTCACCCGGGCTGTCATTCATTTGGGAAGTCTTTGGAGCCGTCCCGGATTTCTTGACGATCCCCAAGATCCCTTACCAATTCCACGTCGTTGCGTCGGCGACATCGATGACGCGCGACGAGTTTATCGAACACGCGTTGGCCGAGGCGGACCAATTGCGGCTGGGTATCTTGGATGATGCCGATGCCGATGCGGCCTTGGTGAACTTGGCCGGCAACGCCGAAGCATGGCGATCGATGTACCTGGCTTACTTGAGCGAAAGCGGACGATTGCGCGCCGAGGATGCGATTCCACCGACACGCCGCGATCAGGAGTTGGCCAGTTTGATGGCAACCTTGGCCGGCGGAGTTTTGCGCGGTCCTGGCGGAGACCAAATCATCTTGTCGGGTGAATTCAGCGACTTCTTTGAAAACGTCCGTCGCTGGTATGGACATGACCCGACGTTGGAGGCGCCGCTCGATACCTCGGGAACCAATTTTACCGGCGATTCACTTTCGTTCTTCGGCTTGTTGAGCGGAGCCAATCCGGTCCCGCAACTTCCGTCGTTTGATGATTATGACTTGGGGCTGGATTTGAACACGCATTTCCAAGCCATGCGTGTCTACGTTCCATGGGTGCCGTTTGACAGTCGCGGCGCCGGCATTCCCGCCGACTACCAGATTCGAGGAATCACGCCGAACGACGAAGACGTTTTCTTTCCGTTGAACTTGCAAGGCTACTACGACCAGGCGGGCAATAGTGTCGGTGCGGTCTCGCAAACCGGCCCGTTCACGTTGGAGACCGGAGGGTTTGTGCCGGCCAATGAGCCGTTACCGTTCACGGTGAATTTCCAGAACGATCCCAACACAACCCGCGACGCAAACGAAGTTCGGGTGGTTGTTCCGTTGGACGACAACATGGATCCCCGAACGTTCCAATTGGGCGACATCAAGATCGGCGATATTACGATTCGGATGCCCGGCGGACGGGCGCTGTATCAAGGTGATTTTGAATTCGCCGAAACGCTTGGGTTCAACGTTCGCGTCAGCGGCGGGATCGACGTCAAATCTCACGCGGCAACTTGGTTGATTCAAGCGATTGATCCGCTGACCGGCGAAGTCCGAACGGACACCGACGGGGGATTGTTGCCGCCGAACAATGCGCAAGGCCAAGGCGCGGGATTTGTGTCCTACAGCATCGAACTTTCCGACAAGGCGGAAACCGGTCAATCGGTCACGTCCAAGGCACGCGTGTTGTTGGACAACGCGCCGCCGGAAGACGCCGCGGATCTGACGTATGCCATTGATGCCCAGGCGCCGACAAGCAGTGTCACCGTGACACCGTTGAACGCGGAAAACGATTTCGTTGTCGCCTGGGATGTCACCGACGACGTGGGCGGCAGCGGTTTCAAACATGTCACGTTGTACGTTGCCGAAGACGGGGGCGATTTCAAAATTTGGCAGCGCCAGGTGGAACAATCCAGCGGCGAAGAAGTCTTTATCGGCCGCGTCGGTCG
>JAGQPO010000791.1 GCA_020426665.1 Planctomycetales bacterium | reverse complement strand
CGTTGTTTCGGCGCGACAATCTCGTTGCCTGGTGCATCGTGCCGTTTGATGCAAAAGAACGCGGCCCGGAAGAACGGTCCGAAATGCTGACACGACTCGGGTTGCGACATGTCGCCTACGACTGGCGTGACCAGCATGTCGCAAGCTTCGAAGAAGAAATCCTGCAGTACAAGAAACGGGGCATCGAGTATTTCGCGTTTTGGGGTCAGCACGACGAAGCGTTTCGGTTGTTTGAAAAATACGGAATGCATCCGCAGATTTGGAACACACTGGGATCACCTGAGGGCGGCACAGATGCCGATCGTGTGAAGGCCGCCGCCATGCAGTTGATGCCACTGGTCCGACAGACGCAAAAGATGGGCAGCAAACTGGGGCTTTACAATCATGGCGGCTGGGGAGGTGAGCCGGACAACATGATCGCCGTTTGCCAGTACTTGCGCGAACACCACAACGCAGATCATGTCGGTATCGTTTACAACCTGCATCACGGTCACGGACACATCGACGACTTTGCCGATGTTCTGTCGAAACTGAAGCCGTATCTGTTGTGTTTGAATCTGAACGGAATGACTCGCGACGGAGAAGCCCGCGGACAAAAGATTCTGCCTTTGGGCGAAGGTGAGTTTGACGTCCAACTGATCACGGCACTGCGTGATTCTGGTTACGACGGTCCGGTCGGTATCATTGGTCACACGCAAGACGACGTCGAACTTAGACTGCAAGACAACCTGGATGGCTTGCACTGGATCTTGCCTCAGATCGACGGCAAACCGGCCGGCCCCAAGCCGGCGATGCGAACGTTTTCTCCCCAGCAGCCCGCGCCCAATCCTTCGCAAAAGGCAAATGGAGTCATGTTGGAAAATCGTTCCGAGATTCGGCAGCCTCCGATCACGGTCGAGTGTCGAGCCACCCTGCCCGATGCCAACGGGTACAACATCCTGGTGGCAAGCGATACCAAGCGATCCGGCCGGCATTGGGAACTGTTTTCGAACAACGGCAACGGCATGTTCACCGCATATCTGCCGGGACTTAACCCCGACCATATTCGTTCTTCGGCAATGATCTGTGACGGCAAGCACCACACCTTGGGGATGGTGTACGAACCGCAACGCGTTCGATTGTATGTCGACGGCAAAATCGTCGCTGATCAAAACGTCAAAACGCTCGGACATGAAGCCGTCGATGGTGGCTTAGGCATCGCACGTTTGGTCGAAGGCGGACTCGGATGCCGCGGCGCGATCGATTGGGTGCGAATTTCTCGCGGTGCAGTTGAAATCTCGGCCGAACCGACGATCGACGTCGTCAAAAACGATTCGACGTTATTGTTTTGGCAACGCAGTGATCAGACGTTGCCGCAAGAATCGCAAAGTTCGGTTTCGCCGCGCAATCAGTCACCGCGCAGTCAGTCACTGAGTCATCATTCACCGCGCGAGCATTCACCACAATTGGTCTCCGATTTGGTCGCCTCGGCAACACACGACGGCGATCTGCATCGCGGCCTTTTGACGTTTGCCGATGCGAATTCCGCTTGCCTTTCGTGTCACCGCATCGGCCGGCACGGTGGCCAAGTTGGTCCCGATTTGACCGAGATCGGCAAGCAGCGAAAACCGACGGAATTGGTCGAATCCGTGCTTTGGCCCAAACGACACATCAAACCTGAATACGTCGGGCACTTGGTCATTGACCAGTCGGGGCAAACCTACCAAGGCTACCTTGTCAGCAAGGACGACAAGGTTGTGGTATTGCGTGACCCGGCGACAAATCAACATACCCAGATCCCGGCAGATGAAATCGAGATGCAACGCGAAGTCGGAACTCTGATGCCGGATAACTTGACCGGTGCGATGTCCGACGAGCAACTAAGCGGTCTGCTGCGTTTTCTGTTTACACTCGGTACAGAAGATGCCATCGCAAGTGCCGAGATGGACCTGCTGCTTTCCCACGCGACGGCACACGTTCATGGTGCGGCGGATTTTCCGTACGATCGTCAACCGCTGGATCCTCACCAATGGCCAAGTTGGCAACACACCGTCAACCGCGACCGGATCTATGACTTCTACACCAAACAAGCCGATTACTTTTCTGCGCAGGCATCTGTCCCACCGTTGTTGGCTGAATATCCCGGGTTGGACGGTGGTGAACTGGGGCATTGGGGAAATCAAAACGAATCAACTTGGGCCAACGACCGTTGGAACGATACGGAATTGGGCAATGTGATGTGCGGCGTGTTTCGTGGCGGTGGTGTGACGGTGCCACGAGGCGTTTGTGTGCAAGTGGGCGCCGACAAGGAAATGTCGACGTGCTTCAATCCGGAAACGTTGGAATACGAAGTGTTTTGGCGCGGCGGGTTTGTCAATTTCTCTTCGCACCGACACGGCTTTCTGGACGGCGTTCGCCTGGACGGTCAAAGAATCGAATCACCTCCGGAATCTGCCGCATCCGCCCCGCCACATGACGGCCCAATCAAGTACCTGGGATACTATCGAAACGGTGATGAAGTCGTCTTCTCTTACCGCATCGGAACACAGGCCTACCTTGACGCGCCGGGTGTACAAGATGGTCGCTTCGTTCGTGTCGTCACGCCCGTTGATGCGAAAGCCTTTCACGAGAATCTGCGAAACGCGCCGCCCCACGTGACTCCGCAGATCGAAACAACGATTCGGCTAGGCGACCAAGAAGATGTGGCGGGTCAGGCGAGCGACAAGGCAAGCGGCTACACGATTGACCATATCGGCCTGCCGTACGACAACCCATGGAAAGCATTGATCTATTGCGGAGGCCACGCGTTTTTGCCGGACGGTTCTGCGTTGGTCTGCACGATGCAAGGGGATGTATGGCATGTTAGCGGTTTTGAATATCCCTCGCGCACCGCAACCTGGCGACGTTTTGCATCGGGGTTGCATCACCCGCTCGGAATGGTTGCCGACAAAGACGGAATCTTTGTTTTGGGCCGTGACCAGATCACGCGGTTACACGATTTGAACGCCGATGGCGAAGCCGATTTCTATGAATGTTTTAGCAACGCGTTCAAAACATCACCGGCGGGTCACGACTTTATTTGTGGCTTGCAACGTGACGATCAAGGCAACTTTTACATCGCGTCTGGTAATCAAGGCCTGGTTCGAATTTCGCCGGACGGCCAACGGGCGGATGTCATTGCCACGGGTTTTCGAAATCCAGATGGATTGGGCATGTTGCCCGACGGGACCGTGACCGTGCCCTGTT
>JAGQPO010000790.1 GCA_020426665.1 Planctomycetales bacterium | reverse complement strand
ATGGTTGAACCGATGTGTTTCAGCCCCAAACCGTGCGTCATCGCAAGTGTGATTTCGCTGATCAAATCTCCGGCGTTTTCGGCGACGATTGTGGCCCCGACGATTTTGTCTGTCCCTTTTCGCACGTGAACGCGGGCGAATCCTTCCGCCGCCCCTTCCAAGATCGCCCGATCGACATCCGCCAGCTGCTGCGTGTACGTGTCAATCGCAATCCCGAGATCAGCAGCTTGCTGGGGCAGCAGCCCGACATGGGCCAACTCCGGTGACGTGTAGGTGCACCACGGGATCACCAATGCGCTTGCCTTGGATCGTCCCTTGAATAACGCATTCCCAATCACAATTCGTGCCATGTAATCTGCCGCGTGCGTGAACTTGTACTGCGACGCGACATCGCCGGCGGCGTAGATCATTGGGTTCGTTGTCTGCAACCGATCGTTGACCTGTACTCCCGCCCGCGAATCGTATTGGACCCCAGCGGTCTCCAGCCCCAATCCATCAACATTGGGCGAACGGCCGATGCCGACCAGAATTTCGTCGGCGATGACCTCGTGTAATCGACCGTCCTGTTCATACACCGTCACTTTCTCGCCGTCTCGCCGTTCAAAACGAATCACGTTGGCCTGTAGCACCAGGTTGACTCCATCGCGACGCATTGAATCTTGAACGATTTCCGCGGCGTCAGGATCCTCTCGCGACAGCAGATGTGAGGCTTTTTCGATTTGCGTGACCTGGCTACCGAACCGAGCCATCGATTGTGCCATCTCGCAACCGATCGGCCCTCCTCCGATCACCGTCAACCGCTTCGGCAACTCCGTCAGTGAAAAGAACGTCTCGTTTGTCAGTGCCCCGACAGACTGTAATCCTTCGATGGGCAACTTGGCCGCTCGTGCGCCGGTCGCGATGACCGCGCGATTGAACGATAGTTTCTCGCCCGCGACCTCGACGGAACTTGAGCTGGTGAATTTGCCCGTCCCAATAAAAACATCGATCCCCAGGTCGCGAAATCTCGATGCCGAATCGTGCGGACTGATTCCCGCGCGAAGTCTTCTCATCCGCCGCATCACCGCGGGAAAGTCAATGTTTGGAAGATCCCCGGATTCAATGCCAAACGCTTTTGCGTCGCGCACCGTCGCTGCGACACGCGCCGCACCGATGATCGCTTTCGATGGCACGCATCCAACATTCAAACAATCGCCACCCATCAAGTCTCGTTCAATCAACGCGACCTTCGCGCCCAATCCGGCCGCGCCGGCTGCCGTGACCAGCCCCGCGGTACCGGCGCCGATGACAACCAAGTTGTATCGCCCCGAGGGTTTCGGGTTCTGCCAATCACCTGGATGAACGTTACCGGCAAGTGTTTGGTTGAATTCGTCAAAGGGCTCAAGCGCAGGAATCTCCGAAGCGATGGCTCGCGGTGTCCAAGCGGTCGAATCGTTCATCATGAATGTCCCTGGCTCGAATAAACCCGGCGAATTGACCAGGTTGATTGTTCATGGCTTGAATGACCCTTGTAGGTTCCATTCCGCCAACGACATGTTTTACTCGCACAGCGGGATGATCGGACTCGCCGACTCGACCAGTTGCTTGATTGTCACTCCCGAAAATGCAGCCTCGGTTGCCGCATAGGCCTTGTCCAGTTCCGCATGAAGAGGACAAAGTTTGTGATGAGATTTAAGCCCCAACGGGCAATGATGAATTCTCTCGATCGGTGCAACCGTGTTAACCACATCTAAAATGGTCAATTGGTCCGTGGGGCGACACAATTCATATCCGCCCCCAGGTCCAGGACGGGATCTCACCATTCCGGCCGCCGCCAAGTCTTGCAGCACGCGGGTCAAATAGCGTCGCGGAACCTTCGTCTGGTCGGCCAAGCGATCCGCCGAGGCCGGTTCTCCAGGCTGGCTGCCCATGCATGCGACGGCTCGGAGTGCGTATTCGGCAGTCTTGGAAAGCATGGAATCGACCGAAAAAGTGGAGAACAGCTAAATACTACACATTGACGTGCAGATCTCTAAAATATACTTTATAGGGGTGCTTTTGAAAGACTGTGGCAACCACTTCCGCATCTTTCTCGCGTTTTCCTGTGTCGGAGATTTGTAACCATGCGTACCGCGACCGCAATCGCCTTTCTTGCCGTTACCGTCGCAAATCTTATGTCTGCTTCGCCAGCCAGTGCACAACAGAGCGATTTCGAGCGGTCACCGATCAATTACCTGGATGCACCAGTCAGCGACCCGGTCGCCCAACTAGCCGACCAAATCCAGACCGGCGAAACAAAGTTGACTTACGATCAAACATTCGGGTACCTGCCATCGGTCCTGGAAAAACTTGACGTTCCGACCAGTTCCCAAACGCTGGTGTTTTCGAAAACCAGCCTTCAACTGCACCGAATTTCTCCGCGACACCCGCGAGCGCTTTACTTTAACGATGATGTGTACGTGGGATACTGTCAAAAAGGTGACGTGTTGGAATTTGCATCGACAGACGCAAAACAAGGGGCGATCTTTTACACACTGAAGCAGTCTCCACAGGGCGAGCCGACATTTGTCCGTGATCGTGGCAATTGTCTGTCGTGTCATGCGTCCAGCCGAACGCAGGGCGTACCCGGCTACCTGATCCGCAGCGTTTTTTCGGACTCGTCGGGTCGGCCCAAATTAGGCAGCGGCACTTTCTTGACCGACCACACCAGCGAATTCAGCCAACGCTGGGGCGGCTGGTATGTGACTGGAAATCACGGTGCAATGCGACACATGGGCAACACGATTTGCGAAGGGGACGAATACACGTTTGACCGCGACCTGGGCGCCAATCGATTGGAACTGGACGAATACATCCAGCCCGACGATTACCTGTCACCCCACAGCGATATCGTAGCGTTGATGGTGTTGGAACATCAAACTCAAATGCACAATGCGATCGCGGCGGCAAATTACGAGACGCGTCAGGCGCTGCACCAATCTTTCCAGATGAACGAATTGTTGGAACGCCCGGAGGGTCACATCAGTGAAAGTGCCCAGCGGCGGATTTCCGCATCTGCCGATCGCGTTTTGAAGTACCTGTTGATGGTCGACGAGTTTCAATTGACCGATGCGGTCACGGGATCGTCCAGTTTCGTGCACGACTTTGAAGCAAAAGGAATCAAAGATTCTCGTGGCCGATCGTTACGGGACTTCGACCTCAAAACGCGGTTATTCAAATATCCGTGCAGCTACCTGATCTATTCGCCGGCTTTTGATGCGCTGCCCCAACAGGTGCGTGACCAAGTGGTGGAACGCCTGACCGCGATCCTTGACGGGCGAGAATCAGCACCGGAGTTTGAGCACTTGAGTCCGAAAATGCGCCGCGAGATTTTGGAAATCCTGCGCGACACGAAGCCAGAGTTTTCGAGCTAGTGCATCGTCCAGATTTAGTTTTTGGGTTGAGTCAGCTTTGTACGACGGACTTCCAGTCCGTCGATACCAACGTTTTTCGACGGACTGGAAGTCCGTCGTACCCTAAAACTAAACGTTGACGAGGCACTAGTGCTTCATCCAAATCCATTTTTGGGGTAGCGGAACTCGTCA
>JAGQPO010000789.1 GCA_020426665.1 Planctomycetales bacterium | reverse complement strand
CTGATTGCAGTTCATCGATGGAAAACTCAGAGTTGCAAAGATGGACGACTTGCGGCGCATTTGTAGATCTGAATTCCGATGGGATCACCGATTTGATTGCCGCAAATTACTGCGTTACCGATCAACATCCCGATCAACCCTGTCCGAACAGTGAAGGAGAGTTGGGTACTTGCCATCCGCTACGATTTCGTGCCGCAAAAAATCGAGTGTTCGTCGGAACCGCAGAGGGTCGGTTTGAAGATCGGACTTCGGTTTGGATGCCCAGTGAATCTCCCGGGCGAACAATGGGACTGTTGGCAGGAACATTGGCCGGCCAAACAATTGTCGATCGGGCAAAAAACTTTGGTCGCGAAGTAAACGTATTGATGGCCAATGACATGTCACCGAACCAATTCACGAATCTCGATGACGACGACGGGAGGCTTGTGGAAACCGGCGTTTCGCGAGGTCTGGCGGTGGACGGTCGAAATCTGCCTCAAGCGTCGATGGGAATTGCTGCGAGTGATTTCGACAATGACGGTGATTTAGACATCTTCATGACAGGTTTTGCGGGCGAGCATGACGTTTACTACGAACAGGCGACCAACGGATTCTGGGTAGATTCCTCCGTCAAGGTTGGAGTCGTGAATCCGACGCTTGCGATGGTCGGGTTCGGAACGGAAGCCATCGATTTGGATGGTGATGGTATCGATGAAATTGCCGTGACCAACGGACACATCGCAAAGTTCCCAGATGACATTTACGACTTCGAACAACCGTTCCAGCTTTTTCGTCGCGGAGAAAAAGGGACATTTACATTGGTGGAAGACGATTCCTGGGGGCGTTATTTTTCGAACGATCACGTCGGTCGCGCGCTTTGGACAATCGATGTCAATGCCGATAACCGTAGCGACATCATGGTCACTCACATTCAAGAACCCGTTCACTTATTGATCAACGGAACTTCCGACAACAATCGCAGAATCGGTTTTAAACTCGTAGGAACATCTTGCTCTCGCGATGCCATTGGGGCCGTCGTTCGTTTCGAAGTGGATCGAAAAACGCGAAAACTCTGGTCCTTGTCGGGTCACGGCTACATGTGCAGTAATGAGCAAGTCCTGCGCGCCGGAGTCGGCCACAGCGAATGGGTGCGAAACGTGACAGTAGAATGGAGTGACGGTTCAACCGATCGCGTCGGCGACCTGGAAACCGATGCGCAATATGTTCTTGTCCAAGGCGAACCGAAGGCGACGAAGGTGAAATGACGAACATTCAAAAACTGCTTGTAATGTTTGTAACGTTTTGTTGCCTGATGCATTTTGTCGGTTGTGGTGGAACGCAGCCGACAGCACAGCCGACCCAATCACCAAAGCCCTCCGTACGCATCGACGGACACGCCCAGATGATTGAAACGCTGGCGAAGATTAAGCAGAGGATACCTCAGGAAAACAATTTTTTAGGGAACGGAGACCTGAAAAAGTTGCGTAACCAATACGCTTCCCAATCCGATCTCGCCGACGTCGAACGCGGAAACCTGTTGTTCGAAATCGGCACCAAAAACGTTTTCTTGGGAAACACCATGGAGGGGATCGCAGAACAGGAGCAGGCGTTTGAACTGCTCTCCCATATGCAAACACCAGAAGGCACGCAGGATCGGCTGCTCTTTACACTCGGTGTTTCATACATGCGTCAGGCCGAGAATCGAAATTGCATTGAAAATCACACCAGTGGCAGTTGTATCTTCCCGATTCAAGGCAATGGTGTTCATCAGTTGAAGCAGGATGCAAAGAAGGCAATTGCACACTTTACGGTCGTATTGAAGTCCGATCCGAATCACCTGCCGTCGCGCTGGTTGCTGAATGTCGCGTATATGGCGATCGGCGAGTATCCGAAAAGTGTTCCCGAGGAATATCTGATTCCTCCCAGCGCGTTTGATTCCGAACAAGAGTTTCCCCGTTTCGTGGATCGCGCGTCGCAACTCGGTCTGGACTTTCCCGGACTGGCCGGTGGCAGCGTTGTCGATGATTTTGACGACGACGGCTTTCTGGATATTGTCGTTTCTTCGTGGGGGCCCGCCGATCAGTTGCGATATTTTCACAATGATGGTGACGGTACATTTTCAGACGTGACCGACGCGTCCGGATTAACGGGTATCTACGGCGGATTGAATATGACTCAGGCCGACTATGACAATGACGGGGATCTAGACATTTTTGTTTTGCGTGGTGGTTGGTTGGGTACCGACGGGTTTCACCCCAATTCGTTGCTCCGCAATGATGGCGCGGGGCACTTTCGCGATGTGACATTTGAAGTGGGGCTTGGCAAACGCGCCCTACCAACGCAGACTGCTGCGTGGGCAGACTATGATAACGACGGCGATTTGGACCTCTATGTTGGCAACGAAGGGTACGCCAATCAATTGTTTCGCAACGATGGGAACGGAACATTTCTGGACATTGCTTCCGTCGCCGGCGTCGCGGACGACAGCTTTACCAAAGGGGTTGTCTGGGGCGACTTCGACAACGATCGTCGGCCGGATCTGTACGTTTCCAATATGGGCTCCGACAATCGCTTGTTTCAAAACCTCGGCAATGGGACGTTTGCCAATACAGCATCGCAACTGAATGTTGTCGGCCCGAAAGATAGTTTTCCCACTTGGTTTTGGGATTTTAACAACGACGGAATACAAGACTTGTTCGTCGCAAGTTTTTCCCAAAGTTTGACGCCAGTCGCTGCGGACTACTTAGGCTTGTCTCATGGCACTGAACTGGATTGCCTGTATCAGGGAATGTCTGGAGGGCGGTTTATTGAAGTTGCCGAGTTCGCGAATCTGAAGCGGGTGTCACAGCCGATGGGATCAAACTTTGGTGATCTGGACAACGATGGTTTCTTGGACTTCTATTTGGGAACCGGGTTTCCTGATTTTGAAGGTCTGGTGCCGAATTTAATGTTTCTCAATGATGGCGGAAGACGATTCCTAAACGTCACGACTGCAGGTGGCTTCGGTCATCTGCAGAAAGGACACGGAGTCTCGATTGCCGACCTGGACAATGATGGTGACCAGGACATATTTCATGAATTAGGTGGTTGGTTTGTCGGCGACGCCTACGGGAACTCACTTTTTGAAAACCCCGGGTTTGGAAATCATTGGATCACGATCAAATTGGTTGGGACCGAATCAAACCGTTGCGCAATCGGCGCGCGTCTTCGTGTCGATCTCGGTGATCGATCGATTTGGCGTTGGGTCAATAGTGGCGGCAGTTTTGGGTGCAATCCGCTACGGCAACAGATTGGTATCGGCAAAGAGACTCGCATTTCGAAACTGGAAATCTACTGGCCAACATCTGACACGACGCAAGTATTTGAAGACGTAGACGCAGATCAATTCATTCGTATCACTGAAGGAGATGATCGAATTGAAGTTTTGCCTTGGAAAACGGCTAAGTTCAGACGTGAGGCGAATGGATCGTCGCATCATCATCACCATGGTGAAATCTGATGCCACGTAAGAAACGGACTTGGCGCGAAAAATTGATGGACAGTAAAGGTCATCCGACCGTTCAAGAGGTTAGTGGCGAATTGAGTCGGCGGTGGGGTTCCGGGAAGATGGTCATTCCCGCTCCGATTGAAGTCGACAAGATTATGCGAACCGTCCGAAAGGGCAAACTGATCACGATCGACGGAATCCGAAAACAACTTGCATCCAATCATGGTGCCGATTTTGCTTGTCCGATCACAACAGGCATCTTTGCCTGGATCGCCGCGCACGCCGCCGACGAAGCGGAACAAGAAGGCAAGAAACGCATCACGCCCTACTGGCGAACGCTTAAATCAAACGGCGAACTGAACGCCAAGTATCCAGGCGGAATCGACAATTTGAAAACGCGACTTGAATCCGAAGGCCACACCATCGTGCAACGGCGCAATCGGTTTTTTGTGCAAGACGCCTAGCCGTCCGCCAATCGCCTGTGTCACGCATCCTCGTTTCGAAATGTCAGCGATTCCATGTTCTGGGATTATTGCTCCACGCCTTTTTCCGTCTCGGCGTTTTTTTCGATTTCTGCGATGCGATTGGCAAAGTAAGAGGATTGCCGCTCGGCTTGCGGAGATGGATTCTTTTGAAATTCCGCCAGCTTTACCCTGGCCTTTGCCAAGTAGATGTTCGTCTCGTCTCGATTACCGAGATGAAGCTGGCAATTCGCGGCTTCAATTAACGTCGGCAGGTCGGCGCGATGTTGCATGACTTCGTCCAGGACCTTCATCGCAGCCTCGTACTGTGTGTCTGTTTGCAAAGTTGTCGCCAACATCAACGATGCGACAAACCAATATTCTGTGCCCGGTTCGGCATCGGCGCGGAACTCTCTGTGTATCGCAATTGAATGCGTTGGCGGATCAACATTCATCATCTGGGACGATCGGATCATCAGAATTCGTCGTCGTATCGCAGGCGAGTCTTTCGCGGCGGTGATCCTGCGGTTCATCTGGGCCAGCATTTCATCAATTCGATCGAGACGAAACAGGTTGTACGCTTCTCGATCGAGCGCCGCTGATTGCATCGCTTCAGGCAATGATGTCTCATGAAGTAGACGCCGCGCATTCTCCAATGCAGCTTCGTGGTCTCCCAAGGCTTCTATTGCAGACTGGCGGGCGAGTTCAAGTCGGAGGCGATTTTCGCTGTCAACGGTGTTGGGCAGATGAGTCTCTACAAAATCTTTGATGCCGACAAAGTCTCGGTTCTGGAATAGCTCGTCCAGACCGTTTAGCGAATCTTTGCCATGCAACTTGGCCAAGCGAGCTTTGCGTCGCGCTTCGTATTTGGTGGTTAACGCGTGGCCGGGGCCGGCCAAACGAATGATCTCGTCGACGGTTGGTTCGTAGAACACCAAAAGCGCATCTTCGCGCCGATGGTCGAACGGCCCAAGTGCTGGACCGACGACTTCGAGTGCCTGGTCGAGCATTTCAGCGCGTGCCACGCCCGACAGAGTGCTCGCCTTGGCCAGACGATCGTCGCGCCGGTGTCTCACCTGAACCAGCGATTCGATTTTTTCGAGGTACTGTTCGATGGTTGTGCCCGATGCAAATCCGGTCAGGTAACCGTAGGGCGTCCCGCTGGAGTCCTGCAGGATGACCGTCGGAATCGTCGGGCTGAGCAGTTTTTTATCCGTCTTATCGGGCATCGCAACTACGAATTGCTGCGTGATCGGTTCTTGGAATTCTTGGTGCCGCAGTATCTCCTGCCGCAGGACGACACAGTGGAAACAATATTCGTCGCCGGTAACGAGAATGAACAGATCTTTGCCGCTGCTTTTTGCTTGGGCCTGAGCCCCGATCAGATCCGCAGTCCAATCCAGTTCTTGTCCGTAGATAATTCCGCCGATGCTTACGAAGACCAGTGTCGCGAGGGATCTAACAAATTGACGATACATATTTCGCCTCGTCTGAAGAATGGTGAAACCGATGCCGGGGGTCGTTGTTTCATTGTATTAGAGTAGTGATACAAGTGGCTTGTCAACCTTTTTGTTGGACGCTGCGTCAGGCTCGCTCCTAAATGGTCGCGCCGGTCGCGAGGATGAGGGCTGTAGATTGCCTGAGCGAAGGGCGTCACTTTGAGGTAGCGACGCTCGCCAGAGCGCGGAGAGCGACAGGGGGCCACCCTCTGGCGAAGGAAGCTACGTTTGATCAATGATTCACGATGTTTATCGTGCAAGGTGTCGCTATCCAGCTCGGCAGAAGGCAACGATTCAATTCCATGATCAGAAGCTAGACTTTCAATTCTTCCGCTGGGCAAATGGGCGATCGCATGCGGCTCATTTTTGAGGGCGATTTTAGAGTTTTCCAACTCAAGGCGATGACCTCTTTTTCGTTGCCGTCGCTAGGCTCACCAAAGAGTTTGCGGCGGACGTGGCACGCCGGGTGGAAGACGATGCCTATCTGTGTCAGCGACGTTGGGAAACGGGGCTGATCAAAGACCGGGCTGCTCTCTCGAAGGTCGTCGCTGATATTGGGGAGAAGGCCAAGGATTCGGCCGAAGAAGGAAAGACAGCGACCGCCAAGCACTTTCGGTCTTCGTTTGTCACTCGATGGTCGATCCGTCATTTACGGAGTACCGAAGGAGGGACTCGAACCCTCACTCCCTTGCGGGAACTGGATTTTGAATCCAGCGCGTCTGCCAATTCCGCCA
>JAGQPO010000788.1 GCA_020426665.1 Planctomycetales bacterium | reverse complement strand
TGCGTCAGGCGGCACGTCTGGGGCCGGAATTAAAACTTGAGAGGTTGGCCGTGGGTGTCACCCAGGTGGACGAAGGCAGCGCGAATCGCGGTACGTGACAAAAAATCGCACCGGATGTAAATTGTGAAAGCCGCAAGCGGTTAACTCGCGGCTTTCCAATTTTTCTGCCGGTCAAACCGACGGGGTAGCTTCCGTCACAATAGCTTGACTGGCTTGCTCGGTCAACTGAAAAGGACTTGTATTGTGAACAGTGAAGATGAAATTCGTCGTGCATTAGAGGAACAACGCCGCCGAATCGCGGAAGAAGAATTTCAGCGTGCATTGGAAGGTGGTTTTGGTGGCCGAATCAGGAACAGCTTCCCCCGGCCAGGAGGGTACTATCCTCCGCGCAGGCCAGCGAGTCCCACCGCCAACAATCCTGAAGCGGATGGCAAAAAGCCACCCAAGGAAGACAAGAAGTGATCAACCATACTGACGAGCAAAATTATATGAGTGTCGGCGCTGGAATGAACCAGCGCTATCACCAACACATGGCTGAAAAGTGGCAACGATGTGATCGCGGTTTCAGAATTGCAGTCGGCGTGTTGAGCACTCTTGGTATTTGCTTGTCGTCGGTATCCGCAGTTTCTGATGCTCAATCCTTGACTGCGGCATCTCTTGGTGTTGCAGCGATCGCGACTTGCGTCGCAATTGTTCTAAACGTGTTTCCGTTTGGAGAATGGTCGCAATCGCATGCAACTTTGTTTGCACGGTGGACGGATTTCCGCGAAGACATCGACCAAGTCAAGTTCATGAAAGCGACGGCGCAGCAAGATGCGTTGGCGAGACTTCAGCCGAAATACCATCGGCTTTGTGGGCAGGAGCCGCCGGCTGACAAAAAACTGCTCGATCGATGCTTTGAAGAAGAAGAAGCAAGCCGAGTTTGTGCTGCTTAACGGCCCCCGAAGTCACGATGATCACGGAACGAATTTGATCGCGTGAAAAAATGGCCGGCGGCTGCGCGGGTAGCTCCGGTCATTCAATGGATTTCGCCAACTGACTTTCAGTGATGGTCGCAACACTAGGGAACGACACCAGCTTCGTTGCTAGCCGGGCGGCGACTAGCGTGGTCATTTGAATTCGCACCGTTCCAAACGGCCCTTCGGCGTCTGTGTCGATTGCAAGAAAGACATAGTTAGATGACTTATGGTCCCCGCCAATCTTGAGATCCCCCCAGTGCTCTTGGCCGGTTCCAGTGGATCCAAACACAATGTTTGCTTTTCCGATCTTCATGCTTCAACCTTGCTGCGTGTTCGATTGGCGACGAATACACGGCTCGCGAAATCGTTGCTGGTACAGATACCAGTTATCCGCCCCCATTGAGCCGGTTCAGCCCGCTTTATACCGCAAACCGGACCATAACTTGCAACGGGGTGATGCATTCCGGCAGGCTGAAAACGTCCCGGAAGTGGTGTTTTCCCCCGCGAAAACCTGGTTTTTACGGTCGTGGAAAAGTCGATTTGACATCGTAGATGTCACTGATTCCAGTTCTGTATCGCCCATCCCAATAAACCCCGGCAAACCAAGCGTTTGCCGGGGTTTTGTTGTTTGTTAAGCAACGGCGTCACCAAAAACACCCTCGCGGTAGCCACCGGGCCCGCCGGACCTAACGCGTCAAACGTCCCGGCCATCTTCACCCCATGCGACACGGAACACGAAGATTCACGATGGACAAAACACGCGATCGAATCACCGAAGCAATGCGGCAAGCGATTGCCGACAACTTGCGAATTGACGCCGATCGAATTCGCTACGCCCGCGGCGATGGACCCGGTCAATTCGGCGAATCGGGGATGCGTTGGGAAATCTTCTACCGCGACCAGTGGCGCGAGTTACCTTGGCACTTCGACGGGCCACAGTGCGTGACTCGGGATTTGGTTCGGCGATGGTATGGGTAACCACATCTCGCGTCTCAGTTTGAGCTACAATCTGAATCGTCAAACTGATTATGACCCATCGCTGAGGGCGGACGATGAAATACCAGATTGTCAAAGGACTCACGGGCTCATCAGTGAAATACACATGTGACGGATGCCAAACGGATTTAAGGTCACCGCTAGCAGATGCTGGTAAAAAGGACACTTGCCCAACGTGCCGCGCAGAGCTCATCGTCCCTGGTGCCAAGGAATTGGAGCGACGTAAACGATTGCAAGCTAGAAAGGAGCAAGCCAAGGCAGAGGCCAAGGAACGGAAACAACGTGAACGTGAGGAACAAAAACAGTTGGCAATCGCCGCGGAACAGGAAAAGAGAAGGCAAGACGAAGTACGGCTAATGCAAGAGATTGAAGCGGCCAACGCCATGAAGCAGAATTTGCGTCAAGCGTTGGACGACGTGAGTTTCAATCTGGTTGACCACGACTGGTCATCTGGCGCACCATGGGTTTACGAATGCGTTGAAATGGGAACACTTTCGTTCGCATGGAATGAAGAACTTTCACGGATCATCAACAGGAAGGCACAAGAAGGCTGGGAATACTTTCGGTCTGAATCGCTGGTCGCGTCACGCCCGGCAGGTTGTCTGGGTGCATTGTTTGGAGGTGGTCCTGCGTTTTTCAATGTCGTCGTGCTGGTTTTTCGCCGCCCGGCAGTGATTGCAAAGGTGGAACGCCACTACGGTGTAACGTAGATTCTATTTTTTGCGTGATCGCGCTTGACGCCAGTGTGAGTTTCCCGCAAACTCTGGCATCTGTCTGGCCGTTGTGGTTGCTTAAGAACTTCCACGACTTGACCGAACCGGTTGTTCATCCGGTCGGTGACAATGCCGATACGTTGACTTCTAGACGAAGGAAATTACCTAGCCTATCGATGCGTGAATGGACGCAAAGCAACGATCCGGAATCGTCCGGGGAGTAAAGCCCTATTCGGTCGGGAGTCAACGCCCGGCTTCTTAAGCGTGTCGATAGGCTCGGTCATGCGCACACGTGAACGGTGCGCAAGGAGAATCACCCACAATGGTGTTTCTATCTGTTAGCGAAGTGTCCAATCGGACCGGCGTCCGTACCGACACTATCTACCTGTTGATCAAGTCCGGGAAGGTCGAGTCTCAACGCGTCGGGCCGAAACGGTTGGTTTCGATCGCGGAATCTGATCTTCACTTGATCGAGAACCGAAAGACGAATAATCGCGTTTCTGGTTCTGACTTCGGAAAGGATCTGTTTACCGCCCACGAAGTAGCGGAACTGACCGGCGTTGATGTCGCCCGCTTGTGTGAACTGATTCGGGCCGGGGTTGTTGCACGGGCTGACATTGGCCGCGCCCGGCCGACGCTGATTCACAAACGGGAATTGCCGGCCATTGCTGCGATCAGTGCGGTCCCGGGGCCGGGCGATCCGACGCAAGACGAAATTCGCCAACTTTGCGCAGAGGTTCAATTGGCGCGTCTCGATGTCTGCCCGCATGAAACACGACGCCGGCGGGCGTTGCAGTTGTTTGACAGAACGTCAATGGTCAATGTCCGCGATGCATCGGAACGACTTGGTTGCAGCGCGCAAGTGGCAGCGTTGGCCCTAGCCGAATTGGAAGTGGCCGGCCGTGTCGAAATCGTCAGCGAACACCCGTTGACTTATGGACTGCCCGAATCGACAGCTGATCAGTACGGCATCGAATCGGCCGACTCCGTTTTGAATCGATTTCGTGAACGCGCAATCGAACAAACCAACAAAAGACGACGCGTCGCCATCGCCGCTTGAAACCCCCTGCAACCATTCAACAAACTTTCCAAATTTAGAACAATGATCACAACAGCAAACCAAATTGATCGCACCGAAGGCGAGATCACACAGCTTCGTTCATTGGATGAAATCCGGCAGCGCCGGTACGAACGACACGTTGAACGTCGGCGAATTTCCAAAGAAGCAAAACGACCAACAGCGCCGTTGGCGGTCAAGGTCGCGGAAGTCACCAAGCCGCCGGAAGTCAAAATCGTTTTCACGATGGAAACGCTAACGCACTATGACACCATCCTTGGGACTATTGAACGCTTGGCAGTTGACCAACCACTTGACGCACTGCCGATTGCCAAATCGCTCTTGGCGTCCCTGTTGCGTCTCTCGTGGGCTCGGGTGACTGGGCGGCGATTGACCAACCCGCCGCCGGAAGACGTCCCACACAAGCTTTGGTTGCGACAGGCGACGACAAAACCGGCGTTCAAACGGTTGCAATACGCAATCAAGAGCGACACATCGGTTTCGAACTTGCTGGAATGTTCCCGCGGATTGTTGATCTGGTTGGCATCCGATCCGGATTCGGTGCTGCAATGATGACCACCGAAGATTGTGAATCGGTAATCCCATCGACCGCCTACGGCATGCAACGTTCACAGCTGGACGCGTGGGAGGCCGCTGTCGCCGCTGACAGGGTCCCGGATCACTTGGGAGCGTTCTTAGTCGTCCGATTCGACCGGGACGATCACGGGACGATTTGGGACGGCTACGTAGCCCCAGAGACGCGTGAGGGCGGGCTGATCGTTCTGGGTTGGCTGATCGGTCGGCGATCGGCCACGTAGGCCGCAGGGTGTGTTTCGGGGCGTCCGGGATTCCGGGCGCCCGCAGCTACCGACCGGCGGGCGTCGCGGTCCATTCCTCGCCGCGGCGTCCTGCCGGCTTTCTTTCAAGTCCCAACGTTGACCAGGTGCCCCGATGATGACGATGACCCCGGCCCGTTTCTTTGACACCCCACTGCCACTTGACCGGGCGCCCGATGTGCTCGCCATCGTGGACCAGACGCCCCAACAGCGCATCATTTCCCGCTACTTGGCCGACGTTACCGAACTGCGATACGAGGACTGTAACGGCGATCAGCGAATCGAACGGTTCTATCGTGAAACGCTCCAAACGATTAGCAGGACGCTGCGATCGTGGGGCGTGGAGCGTTTGGAGTTCTGACCAGGATTCGCAAAAAACCATTTCGCAATTATTGCAATATTCTCGCCCGGGTTTCGCACGGGTTTCGCTCTAGCCCGAGTCCGGGTCTCGCACGGGTTCCGTTTTAATCGCAAATCGGGAGACGTTGAGCGAGCGATTTTTGCCTGTAAAGTCCCAACGTCGTGAATGGAACGTGACAGGAAGTAACAAATTAAGGCCAGCCGGTACGCCGGCGGTCGTGTGTGAAGCGATGGCCACGAACGCTCCTATATGAGAACAGAAATGATTATTGATGACGCAATGCTATTTCGTGCTTGGTATCTCGGCGCGGTGCAAGACATCGAACAGCAACGGGAAAACAGGATCATGGAAATGTCACAACTGCGATCACTTGATTCGGATGATACGTTCAGGTTCTTGAATGCGACTGATCATGGCGTTGATGACTTGCTGTTGGAAACACGAAACAAATTAAGAAGCGGTGATGAAATTGATGATTGCCATTTTGCGGTTCGGCTTATTGATGCGATTCAACAACGGAAGCGCCAAGAGGCGAAGCAATTCGGGCGTCGAATCGAAGGTTTCGGAATCGGTCGCGTGATTGCAAAGATTGTTCTCGGGTTTTTTGGTACTTCCGATTCATACCAAACTCTATTCGACATCGATGAGCCGGCAAAAGACGTTGTGCGGATGATGACGGAAACCGCGATAAACGACGCCAAAAGCAATCAGGCGTCTCCCCCTGAAGCGATATCGGACCTTGAATCGCAACTTAGGAAGCTTTCGGAACAACAGTGATCGCAGCACAAAAATAATCAAAGGTGCCTAAGTGGTGACCATCGAAGATTGCAAATCGGTAATCCCATCGATCGCCTACGGCATGGAATGTCCGCAGCTGGACGTTTAACGAGCATTTACCAGGAAGCAACAAGTTAAGGCCAGCCGGTACGCCGGCGGCCGTGTGTGACGCGATGGCCATGAACGCCCCGTCTGATGCGTCAGGC
>JAGQPO010000787.1 GCA_020426665.1 Planctomycetales bacterium | reverse complement strand
GATTATCGGAATCATTGCAGGGTGGATCATGATCGGTGCTGGATTACTGAATGGCAATCTGGTCAGCACGCTATTGGGTTGCGGCGTGATTTTTCTTGCCTGCGCGATCAGCCTTGCCAAGCCGGCGAAGCGACGCCAAGAACGCTGAAAAAGTGGGCCGCAGATGTTTCGCACGAGGGCCCTCCCTCCCGGCTAATCCCGACAATCAATTCAACCTTACCAAGGCAAACTTTGCTGCCCGATCGGCTCGTTTTGCGTCCTACACTTTCGCGTCGCTGTGGTACCGATCGACGATCCAGGAAAGGGGCTGCAGCTGGGCTATCCAGAATAAAACTGTCAGGGTTTGAAGAGATGACGAACACAGTACAACAATACCGCCTGCTGACCAGAAGTGATTTTGACGGACTTGTCTGCGCGTTGCTGCTTAAAGAGCTTGGGATTCTCGGCGAGATCACTTTCGTCCACCCCAAAGACATGCAAGACGGAATGATTGACGTCACTGAGAACGACATCCTGACCAATCTTCCTTATGTCCCGGGATGCCACCTGTGTTTTGACCATCATTCCAGCGAAGAGATTCGCAACGAAGGCGCGCGGCCGGACAATTATGTTCTTTCAACCAGTGCCGACTCGGCCGCCCGCGTGGTTTACGATCACTTCGGGGGGAAAGAGCGATTCCCGAAAATCAGCGAAGACATGATGGAAGCGGTCGACAAAGCCGATTCGGCGAGATTCTCCGCAGACGACATTCGCAACCCGCAAGGTTGGGCACTGCTTTCGTTCTTGATGGACGCGCGTACCGGATTGGGACGATTCCGTACCTTCCGCGTTTCAAACTACCAATTGATGATGGACTTGATCGATTGCTGTCGCGACTTGGATATCGATGATATCCTGTTGCTACCGGACGTCCGCGAGCGTGTCGAACTTTACCAGGAGCAAACGGAACTTGCCGCGGAACAGATCAAACGCTGTGCAACAGTTCACGACAACTTGGTGGTCCTGGATCTTCGTGATGAAGAGACCATCTACGCAACCAACCGCTTCGTCGTCTATTCACTGTTCCCACAGTGCAACATCTCAATTCACGTGCTGTGGGGGAAACAGCAGCAAAACACGGTCTTCACGATCGGCAAATCAATTCTGGATCGCTCTTGCTGTACCGATGTCGGTGAACTCTGCTACCAGTATGGCGGCGGCGGCCACGAAGCGGCTGGCACCTGTCAAGTCGATCACGAAGATGCCGACCGCGTCCTTCACGAGCTGATCACGCGCATTAATTCCGACCAGCCGATCGATTCGAGTGCCTCGCCCGTTTAAGCCTAAACGCGCGTTCGAAGAGACGGTACTACAACGGCGGGCGCCGCCAGCGTCCGCCGCATTCCCAGTGTCGCAAGGGCGGCCAGGCAATAAGACCGCTGTGTCGCCGGCATCAGCCACGGAGAGGCTGACCTACTTGGTGGCAACAAACGTGAAGTTTCATTATTTTCGATTTTTCAGGTAACATTTTCAAAGCTGTCGCGAGAACGGGTGTATTCGTCCGTTCGTTCCCTATGAGACAGCTTCGATGTCCCTCAACCTTAGCGCCGCCAATCGTTACAATCAAAGTCGAAACTACTCCGCGCCACTGATACGTGTGATCCGGCGCGAGGTTGGTTCTCAGGAAGTTGGCGAACTCGGAAGCATCACGTCTTCGGCGATTTACACTTGGCAAGGAAATCAGCGATCTCCCCAGCTGACACAGGACGGCATGTTCGGCCCCAGATCACTGGGCGTTTTGATCCGATCGTTGGAAGATGCCGGACGCAGCGAGGAAGCCACGCTCGCACGCCAGTTTCCCCACCACGACTTTGACGAGTCGTCGTCATCGGAGGACGGTATATTGGAGTTTCGCGCGTTAAGGGTTCGGCCAATAACCTTGGAGCGTTTAGGACGCGGCTGGATTTGCAAAGGCAAGTTTCGAGTCATCATTCGGTTTCACGAGGATGTCGACGCAACACGCTACGAATACCGCCAGTTCATAAAGGGGACGGCTTCGACTCAGCCGGGGCGATTCACGGCGACGCCGCCAAGTATGCAGAATTGGGTGTCAACCGGTGCGCTAACCGATGCGGCATCGGCATTTCAAGTACCAGGTGGACTCTCGGCCACGATCTTTCGGGAGGACGGTTTCGTTCGTCGCAATGGCAGCGTTGATCGCTATGGGTACCGAAGCAATGCCGCAAGTTTGGAAACCAATACCGCGCCAGAAGATCGTTACCTTCCTAACCAAGCCCACGGGCGTACTTATCGTTGCACCGACGCCCCAGGGTTAGCAGATGATCGCGGCCGACCAGCGGGACTTCGGATCCGCCAGAAATTTCTATTTCAGGGCCGAATCATTGACACCGCTCGGGGAAATCGCATCGTCGCGACAAGGCATTGGAAACTCGAAGGCGATCACATCATCGTGTAGAACGCTGCGGCCAGACGCCGTTTCATGGAGCAGCCGCAGGTTGTCACTGATAATCTGAACGTCGGGCATGCGATTGCCAATCGCAACAATTTTGCCGGTTGTGCGGAATCTTTCAAGAATCCGGACCTGGATCGCCGACAATCCTTACGTGAGCGGTCTGTATCGACAGAAAACGCGACCAATTCGTATTGGGGGCGTTGGCTTGACGACTGACTTCGGCAGCCCTATGCTTCGACCTTTAAGTTGAAAGCTTGTAACGGGTTACATCATTCGCAACCAATTACCTTGTTGGTCCAGCGGAGAGTGAGCAGGAGTCGGGAGTGACCAAAAAAGACATCGTCCGTACGATTTCTGACGAAATAGGCCTAACACAACAACAGACCAAGAAAATCGTCCAGAGGACTTTTGACTCGATCATCGACTCCCTCGTTCGGGAGGGTAGGATAGAGCTCAGGAATTTTGGGGTTTTCGAGGTCAAAACGAGGGCTGCACGCCGTGCGCGCAATCCGAGGACAGGTGAAGAGGTGGTCGTGCCCGAAAAGCATGTCGTTACCTTCAAACCTGGAAAGTACATGGAGGCGAGAGTCCAGGATGCGGACCTCAGTACCCACGATGCCGATTTGGCATCGGGTGCCGAGACCACCGACGCCGGCGACCTTGGCTCTGAAACCACAACTTCGAAAGAAAATTCCGGCCGCTGGGACGAAGATTGATTCATCCTGATGCGGGTTGCGGACAGATTTGAAACGTTCACGGAGGAACGTCCAATGCGTCGCTTGTTTCAGATTACCTTGTTGGCCGTTTTTGTGAGCAGCACCACCGGGTGCTTGGTTCCGCTTTACTCGCCCAAGCCCGAACGCCGAGTTCAGCAGCTGTTGTATACCGCGGAAGATATGCGCTC
>JAGQPO010000786.1 GCA_020426665.1 Planctomycetales bacterium | reverse complement strand
GTGTTACAGCGATGGGGTTCGGCTGTCTTGATCGCCGCCACCCTGTTCATTTCGGTGTTTGCAGGCGACGCACAATCCGATTCGCCACCAGAGGGTCTAGCCGCTTCGAAGGCCATCACCGCAGGGGAGTTTTCCGTCGCCAAAACGCTGCCCGATCAGCAGCTGCCGACGTCGCGGGACGCCTGGTTGGGTCAAGTTGCCGGTGCCCAGTCGTACACGGGCGATTCATTGGGCGCCGTTGCCACGGTTCGACAAATCGATTCACCAGCCGACCGACAATCGGCCATCAATCAAGTCCGAAGCACGACTCAGGGCCGGCAACCGGCCGGCGGACAATCGTTTGCCGACTTCACATCGCTGATGAACCTGATTGAAACCACAGTCGTTCCTGATACATGGGAGGCATTGGGCGGCAACAGCACGATGGCGCCCTATCCCCAGGGCGTCTACGTCGACGCAAGGGGGACCGTCGAAATGTCGTCGCTACCCAGCGATGACAAGACACTCGCCACGGGGGCTCTTGAAAATCTGGGACTGATCTTACCGGCTTCCGCAGCCATCGAGTCGCGTGACTGGCGGGCACCAGCGAAAATGCGATGCGTTTCTTTGCGCCGGTTGCGCGACGAGATCGCGACAAGACGAATGACGGGCACGCCTCTGGGCGACGTTTTGTTGAACATGGCCGGCCTGTCACAAGTTCAATACCTGATATTGACCGAAGATGACATCATCCTGGCCGCACCGGTCAGCGGCATTGATTTGGACCGAGGCTGGTTTGTCGATCGCGAGTCGGGGCGGGCGACACTTCGCAGCGATTTTCTGGCGAGATGTCTTGCATCCAGTTTCAATCACACACCGTTTGGTTGCACCATCGATCCGACGCCCGAGGGCATGCAAGAGGCGATGAAGGTTGCTGCACAGATCACTGCCGGAAATGTGCCGATCGGAAAATCCGCTGGGGAGTTGCAAAATGCACTCGGGATGCAACGTGTCGAAGTCTTCGGCGCCGCCGGCGACACATCGGTTGCGTTGTTGATGGTCGAAGCAGACCGCCACATGAAACAACTGGCACTGGGCGTCCAGCCGATGCCCGAAGGTGTCGCCAATTATTTAGATGTCGTCGACAAGATGATTGACCAGGGTCCGCCCAGCGGATTGCTGCTGCGGTTGTGGTTCACCGCCAATCCGCAATCGGTCCGCAGCGATCATGAGAAACGTGTGTTTGAAATCGATGGTGATCCGATTCGATTAAGCGGCGAAAACCAACGCGCACTGGCCGATGGTAACCGCGGAAAGATCACCGTTGATCCACGCAGCGAACTGTTCGTCGCCGAGTTCAACAAGAATTGGAATCATATCCGTGACCAGTATCCGATCTATGGAGCCCTGGAATCACTTTACCGAGTCGCTGCGGTGTCTCATTTGATCGATCAATATGGTTCCGACGACGTGCATCGTAAACTGGCAATGGGACTGGCATCGGAGGACGAATACCGAGATTGGAATATCTCCGCGCCGAAGCAAGTTCAATCGATCGCGACGTTGCATACCGTTCGCAAAGGCAGCAAGCGGCATCACGTGCTCCTGGCCAGCGGTGGCGTTTCGGTTTCTCCCAACGCAACCGTCAAGCCAACGTTGGCGACCTACCCGACGCTCAGTGGTCAACTGTCGGTCAGCAAAACGCGTCCGACTGCGGTGAACCACTGGTGGTGGGACGCTCCATAGCATAGCTGTAACTACTCTTCTTTTCGCACTCTCCGGGGGGGCAGCGATGTTGCTGGGGCTAACGCAAACGAAAACCAGAACGTCCGTTTCGTCGATCGTCGGTGTTGTATTGCTGGCGATGGGAGCCTATCCAGGCACCACATCGGCTGCTTCGCCGGAAACCATCGCGATTGGTCGCCAATTGTTCGAGCAAAATTGGTCGCCGCAAAATCCTGCCCTGATGGGCAAAGATGGTCTTGGGCCGTTGTTCAACGGCCAATCGTGTGCGGTGTGCCATCGCCAAGGCGGCATCGGTGGCGCCGGTGAAGCAGAGTTCAATGCCAAATCAATCAGCATTGAGTCCATGACGATCACCGGAGGCCCGTTCCGCCGTGCGATCAATCAAGACATCGTCCGTCAAGCGGTGCGTGGGTTCCATCCGGGGTTTGTTGATCCCAAGGCAGGCGTCGTCAATTCTCTCTCATTGGCTCACCACGGAGGCACTTCGGGATTTGCCGAATCGCGACGCCAATTCATGGCAAAGATCCCGGCGATCTTCAGTGAAAATGGCGGCTCGGCAAATGCCGCTGAAGTGCGACATGCCAACGCGACACCCATTTTATACTCGTCGACCAACGGCCCTTATCAGACGTCGATCAAGGCACGTATGTTTCAGCGCAACACGACACCGTTATTCGGTGCGGGTCTGATCGACCAAGTCCAGGAAAAGCAACTCAGGGCTATCGAGCGGGAACAGAAGAAGCATCCCGAAATCAGCGGGCGGCTCGCGACTCTGGCTAACGGTGGGATCGGCCGGTTTGGATGGCGCGGCAATGTTCGCTCCTTACTCGACTTTTGCGACCAGGCCTGTGCGGCAGAAGTCGGATTGGAAACGCGTCGCATTGACCAACCCATTGATCCGATGGCGCCACAATATCGCAATCCCACGTTCGACATTTCGGATGCCCAAATCCGTTCAATGGCCGATTTCGTTGCCGCGTTGCCGGCACCGGTTCGCGTGTTGCCGGACGATTCCGGGCGCCGGATGCTTGCTCTACGCGGCGAACAAGTTTTTACCAGCGTGGGATGTGCGGTATGTCACCTTCCCAATCTCGGGCCGGCAACCGGACTCTATAGCGACCTGTTATTGCACGACATGGGGCCGCAATCCTACGACCTGAATCCCGCCGATCCCTACATCGTCCGCGTAACGCCGGCGTCAAAAATGGACTATACGATTGACACGGAATCATCAACAACCGGTGAGATGGCTGACGATACCGTGATGGGAACTGCTTACTACGGTGGGAAGTACTCGATGGAGCCGGGAGATACCATTTTTTTCGCGCAAAACACTTCACGTACCTCCTCAAATTCGTCCTCTGCGATTCCTGTTCGACCCAGCGTCGTTGTGCATGGGAACAAATATCAATTCGCCGCGGCACCAGTGCCGCCCGTGACGCTTCGTATCATCGATGTAGAAACCAAGTCCAAATCTTGGGAAACAACCGAGAACGAGTCGAAGACGATTGATAAAAAGTTAAACCGTTTCGCGCATGAAAAATCGGCGTCGGGACAAAAGACCTACAAGGTGGATTTTGACACAACGACAACCCACAAGATTCGCCTGACACAGACCACGTACACGCGATTGCACATTGAGCCGACTTATTTCACACAGGAATGGCGGACGCCACCGCTGTGGGGCGTTCACGATTCGGCTCCTTACATGCACGACGGACGAGCCGAGACGTTGCTCGAAGCGATCACGATGCACGAAGGCGAATCAACGGGGACTCGTGATCGATTCCTGCAGTTGCCACTGGAAGACAGGCAAGCGGTCATCGAGTTTCTTCATACCCTGGTGGCCCCGCCAAATGCCCCGCAGCCGAAAAGTTAAATGGGATACCCAATTGCTTTGCTGAAAGCTTCGATCTCTCCACACAACTCCAGGTCAACGATAGTGCTTAGGTTACGTCAATTGAGTTTTGCCAATAATTTCTGCGTGATTGTGGCCAGTGCATTTGCCGCCGCTGCCGTCATGCCGACGATCGCGTTGGCCGCTTCACCAGAATCAATCGCGGTCGGGCAGCAACTTTTCGAACAAGATTGGTCGCCACAAAACCCCGAGTTGACGGGAAAGGACGGGCTTGGTCCGCTGTTCAATGGCCGGTCCTGTGTGGTGTGCCACAATCAAGGAGGAACCGGAGGTGGCGGATCCGCAGAATTCAACGCGCTAACGGTTGGCATCCACGAGATGCATGTGGTCGCAAAGAATCTAACCGAAGACGTTGTCGAGCAAGCCGTTTGTGGGTTTCACCCTGGGTTTATTGATCCGAAGTCGGGATTGGTGAACTCCTTTGCCCTGTCGCACCGTGGTGGTAGCTCGGCGATGGAGTATTCGAGAGAAAAATTTCGAGGCCAAACTGCGGCAGTCTTCAGCGAGACGGGAGGACCAGTGTCGGCGGCCGAGGTTCGGTTGGCAAACGCGACGCCAATTCTGTATCAATCAAACAACGGTGGCGTTCAGACCACCATCAATGCGCGGTTGTTTCAACGGAATACCACCGCTCTGTTTGGGGCGGGGTTGATTGACTTGGTCACAACGAAACAGCTGCGTGACATCGAGAGAGCCCAAAAAAGTCATCCGGAAATCAGCGGCCGCCTGGCGACCCTAAGCGGTGGTGATGTCGGGAAGTTTGGATGGCGGGGGGATGTGAAAGACCTGCTGCACTTTTGCGAGCGGGCCTGTGCAGGGGAGTTGGGCCTGCAATCACGTCGTCTAAAACAACCTGTTGATCCGACAAATTCACAGTATCGAAACCCGAGTCACGATGTAACCGACGCTCAGCTAAAATCCATCGCTGCATTCATCGCATCGCTGCCTACGCCTGTCCGGCAACTCCCTTCGGACTCGGATCGTCGACAACTTGCCAGTCACGGCGAGTCTTTGTTTGCTTCGATCGGTTGTGCAGTCTGTCATCAGCCCAACATGGGACCCGCAGTCGGCGTGTACAGCGATCTGCTCCTGCACGATATGGGAAAGAATCTGTACGACCTCAATCCAGCTGACCCTTACATCAGCCGACTGACGCCAGTGTCCCAGTACGATCTGCGCAAGGTGAGTGAAATGGAGTTGACCACAGGTTTTAGCGGCCAGGGATCAACAGGCAATGCACGATATGGCGGACAGTCGTCGATGGCGTTTGGCAGTGCATCCGGATCGTTCCCAACGAGGGGTTTTCGAGCGTTCCCGGTAAACCATTTCCCGTCGCCCCATCAAGAGGGTGTTTCGCTGATGCCGGGAAAATTCCGCTTTATCGCACCAACTTCGCCATTGTCTTTGATGCAAATCGTTTCACTTGGCGAGGAGACGTTGAACCTTGAAAACCTCAATGTGAAACTGTCATCCGGCGACAGTTCGAAAAATACAAAGATTGTAGAAAGCAAGCGACTTCGTATTCACATTGAACCGACACGTTTTAACCAAGAATGGCGAACGCCGCCGCTGTGGGGCGTGAACGATTCGGCTCCTTACATGCACGACGGACGCGCCGAGACGTTGCTCGAAGCGATCACGATGCACGAAGGTGAATCGAAGGGCACACGAGATCGATTCATGCAGTTATCTCTGCAAGACCGAAAAGCGATCATCGAATTTCTTCAAACCCTGGTGGCACCGCCAAATGCCCCGCAGCCGAAAAGCTAGGCGTGCGATACCACCAGTTCCACCAAGTCTGTGCTGAAAATCCGCCGACCGCGTACGCGAACACATCCCACGCGTCGGCAATCGCATAGCCGGCCAACAGACTTGTCTGGGGCAACCAAACCTCGAACATGGTCGCCCAGATAAACAGCGCAATCCCACACTCCAGACCGCTGGGTGGCGTGTCGACATGTCGCAAGCCGACTGACCGGACAATCCACAAAACAATCGGCAACCAAAACGGCAAGCAGATCACGTCGTTGAAATAACAACGCAATATCGCTCCACCATCAACGACATAACTATGCACGCGTTACTGCATTAACGCCATAAACTGATCGATATCTTCCGGCTTGGTCGCAAAAGAGGTGACCAATCGGTACAGCCCCTCGTCGTCAGTCATTTTTGAAACAAAGTCGTCGGGGATCGGCCAGGGGTAGAAACGTGCTCCGCGCTCGCGTAACGAATCGGCCAAGGCCTTCGGCATCGTCACAAACAACTCGTTGGATTGACATTCCCACGCGACCGAAACATCGTCGGTCGATTCGAGTGCCTCGGCCAGGCGCGTGGCCATCGCATTGGCGTGAGTTGCCAATCGAATCCACAGGTCATCATCCAGGTAGGCATGGAATTGTGCCGCGATGAAACGTGTTTTCGAAAACAACTGCGCCGCACGCTTGCGAATGAAGGGTAATTGTTTGGCCCGATCCGGATCGAAAAAGACCAACGCTTCGGCGCACCAACAGCCATTTTTTGTGCCGCCAAACGACAAGACATCGACGCCTTTCTTCCACGTCATCTCCGCCGGCGAGACGCCCAAGTGCACCATCGCATTGGCGAACCTTGCACCATCCATGTGCAACGGTAACCCGAACGCATGGGCGTGTTCGGCAATCACCGCCAATTCATCACCACTGTAGACCGTTCCGGATTCGGTTGCCTGGGTGACACTGACGGCCATCGGTTGACCGTGGTGCACAAATTCCGGGTCAATCCTTTTCAAAGCACGAAGCAGATGATCCGGATTGATTTTGCCACGCGGGCCGTCGATCGGGGCCAGTCGCGCACCGGATGTAAAAAATTCCGGCGCACCACATTCGTCCTCAATCAAATGAGCTTCACGGTGGCACATGACAAATCCGCCCGGCCGGTTGACTGCCGACAGAGCCAGCGAGTTGGCCGCGGTGCCGGTGCCGACAAAGAACACAGCGACCTCTTTTTCGAACAGGTCGTTGAAACGCTTTTCCAAATGTTTATCCAGGTCGCTGGCGCCGTAGGCAGGCGAAAACCCCGACGAGTGTTTTTGTAGCGAAGCTGCGATTTCGTCGGCCGCACCGGCCCAATTGTCACTGGCGAAAATCATCGACGGAAAGCTCGTGTTAAGAACGGTTTGTAGACGGCTGTGAAAACTTCGGCGACGGCGGGCGGCCGGCCTTGGTTTATCAATTTGCCCGACAGCAGTTTTTGCATTTTTTTCCGCTTCCACAAGGGCACTTGGCATTTCGGCCGATTCGCTTGGGACGCCGAATGACACCGGACAAAAGGCTCTTTGTGTTCTGGTGATACATCGATTGCATCATGTCATAGATCTTCGGTGCTTTGGCCTGAAGCACGTCGGGGGCTTCGAAGAAGTATTCGCTTAGTACTGCAAAGTACTCCGCCTCGTTCGTGTACGCGTAATCGTCGATGTGATGTCGGCCGGCGGGTTTGTTGCGCAGTTCTTGGCCGATCCATTGAATCCACGGACCAGCCGTCTTCAGATTCATACCCGGCAGCAACCCGTCGACGCTGCCGTCGGCCTTGTCAACCAAGTGGGCGAACTCATGAATGCCAACATTCCGTTTGTCTTCGGGATTTTCGAACCCGGAAATCAAATCAGGTTTCGACAGAATCATGACGCCGCTCAAATGACCGACGCCGACCATCCCCAGAGTTCGTCGCTCAACCTCACCGAATTCACCCTCGGTGCTGTAATCTTCGCCGAAAGCATTTGGATAAATCAGCACTTCACCCAGTCCCGAGTATTCCCAATCATCGAAACCAAAGACAGGTATGACCGCACTTGCAGCGACCAATGCACGTGTGGTGTCGTCGATGTTGGTGCGAATTCCAGTGATCGGAACTTCATCCAAAAAGACTTTCACCATGTTGCGGAACCGCTCACGTCCCGCCTCATCGAGCGATCGAAAGAAAACGACCGATCGCTGCAACGCCGACTCTAATTCCTTTGGAAACGGTGCTGCGATCACGTGCAACCGCCGGAGAGTCCGTCGACGCCACCACCAATACACCAGCGGCGCAATCGGCAATCCGATCATCCAAACGGGATGAAACCAAGTAAGTGTTCCGAGTATCACCGTCAAAACAATGCTGACGACCAATGCGGATCGACGATTCGAACGATCGGAGACTTCGGTTTCAAGCATGACGGTTGTTTGGCGGTGAAAGTGATTCTTACAGTCGGCCGATCGTCATTCAAATTCTAACGTCAACGCAAGTCGGTATGCGTGCCTCGTCCGAATTGGTTGACTGCCACAATCGATGGAACTCTAAGAATTGATTGCCTTCGCTTCATCAGACGCGTAGACTGCGACCGCGGCAATTTTTGTTCGGCAAATTCAATCGGAGTAAGGGCGATGTTCGTTCACGGATTCAAGTGGCGGTTCAAAGTTACTTGTTTGATGGCGTTGTTCAGTTTCACAGCCGGACATTACGTAATCGCACAAGAACCAGGCCCGCCCACAATGCGGTATGCCTTTGCGATCCTGGACAACGATAGCGTGAAACTGCACATCGATGTGCCGTGGATTGCGAAACAGTTGAATGAGAAACAGCGGGATGAGAAACCGTTGGCTGGAAAGCCGCGGGCGGGGCAGCAAGCGAACAGTGCCGGCGCTAATACTCGACAGGAAACGTACGAAGTTTCCATCCCTGTCACGAAGACTGTCCAGCAAACCTATACCGTGAAGGTCCCTTACACAGAAAATGTCACGAAGGATGGGAAATCAACACAAGTGACGAAATTTCGTGATGAAATACGAACACGAACCGTACCGGTGACGACGATCGTCAAGGAACAGCGAGTGCGGACCGTTGCCGCAGCAGAAGTCGA
>JAGQPO010000785.1 GCA_020426665.1 Planctomycetales bacterium | reverse complement strand
TCGACTACTTCTATCACAACGAACCGACGGGTGAGCCCGTTCTGTATGAGAACCTGAAACAGGTTCGTCGCGATAAATACATGACCGATTTGATCACTGACGGAGCGATTGAGTTTTTACGTAATCAACCCAAAGACGAACCGATTTTCCTGTATCTGCCTTACACCGCTCCCAGCGCACCGTTTCAACATCCCGATCATAAGCCCGACAAGCCCAAAGTTTCCAACCAATGGGATTCAACGGAGTGGCAGCAGGGCAGCCGAACGACGTTAAAAGCGATCATCGAACGACTCGACCTGGGCGTGGGACGCGTTCTTGAAACACTCGAACAGACTGGGCGAGCGGACGAAGCTCTCGTTATTTTTTGTAGCGATAACGGCGCGTATCCCATTGCTGCCAGCAACACTCCCTTTCGAGGTCATGCGTCCGAATTGTTTGAAGGCGGCATCCACGTGGCATGCATGGCTCGCTGGCCGGGCAAACTGCCTGCCGGAAAAACAGATGACCGGCCAACCATGACCTTCGATTTGACCGCCTCCGTCCTGGCGGCGGCCGGATGCCAACCGGCCGAGAATCTGCCACCGGATGGAATGGATGTCTTGGGACAGATTGCTGCGAATAAGCCCGCTGCCGACCGAACGCTTTTCTGGCGCGCTCGCCGAGCCGATCGCACTTGGAAAGCCGTACGCGATGGAAACTTAAAATACATCTGGCGGCAAGACGGCCAACAACTGGATCAATATCTATTCGATCTTTCAAATGATCCCGGCGAGACTCGCAATTTGATCGATACGCTTCCAAGTGACGCAGAACGATTGAAAGAGTCTCTAGCCGAATGGGAGGCTGGCATGAAAGCGATTCGGTAACGGGATCACAGGCTCGAACCGCTTTGCGCATCTTGATCGGGTGATCATCGAACGACACCAACAGCGAAGGCGAACAGATTGCCAATAGCGTCTGCGGTGCGAATCGTCGTCGGAGACGCCAGGAATTCTCCACCGTTGTTGCTTATGAACGCGTAACCCCAAGTGGCATGAGGTTACTCGCGAAGAGGCCAAGCGAACGCGTCAGTCGACGCGTCAATCGACCAGCTCCCGAAACCCATCGCGTGACAGCTCTGCAATCGACATCCCTTTGTAGTGGTCGGCCCAAGAATTCTTGGCGATTAAAGGCGTTTGAACGGGCATCTCAAACATTGCAAGCAACGAGTAGCACCACGCAAGGATGACGAGCTGGCCGGCCGAAATGTCATTCAGAATGTGTTGACGCAACTTCAAGATATCCGTAAACGGTTCTTTTCCTGCATCTCTGACGGAAAACAAAACTGAACTGGATGCAAGTGTCCCGACAGCCGTCATGACGTCTTCCGAAACGAACTTCTGCTCTTTAACGCGTTCGTAAAGTACGTCATCTGCCGTCGTTGACCCAGTTCTGCCACCATGCCTGCCGGTGTAGACGACCACGCGCTGGCTAGAGCCTGACCGCTTATCCAGCAATCCCGGCCAAGAGGAAGCCCGTGTAGGCGTCACCGAGACATACAAACTCTTAATCTGTACCCAGGCGCACACGTCGCTGCTGTTCGTATGTGGGTACGCTTTCTGCAACGCCGCTAAGCTGCGACTATCCGACCGATCGATGATCTCTAAAGGTGAAGCCACTAACGCACTCCTAACATTTAATGAAACGAACCCTGGAGGCACCTAAGATAAAGCCTGGCTAGTGACAACTGAAAGCGCAACTTCGGAAAATTGGGTCACCCGTCCAGCGAAGGAAGCATAAGTCAACTTTTAAGGCGGAGCAAAAAGGAAACAAGCCGGCCCTTCTTGACAAGAATGGTTGCTAAAAGACCCTGGGAACGCCGAGCGCGGATTTGGCCCTTACCTCGAAAATAACTGCCAAGAGGTTTTTCTGGTAAAAAAATGCAGTTTCCGAGCCGATGCGCGGATTTTGCATCGCGATTTGCATTTATCTATTCAGACGAGAGGTCAGTTACTTGCAGGAAAGTGAACTATTGAAGAACGCAGTGGAAGGCGACGAGTCTG
>JAGQPO010000784.1 GCA_020426665.1 Planctomycetales bacterium | reverse complement strand
TCGCCGCCGATGTCGATGATGTCGGCGCCTTCCGCGATCATCGCGCGGGCCATATCGATGGCCGCTGCAACATCCTTGAGCCGTCCGCCGTCAGAAAAACTGTCAGGCGTCACGTTCAGAATTCCCATCACCAACGGTCGTTTTTTAAAACTCAAAACACGTCGGCCAATCTTCCACGTCTTCGGTGTGGTGTCTGGTTTTTGCATTGGCGTCAAAGAGTGTCAAACGATTGCCAAACGTCAGTCTGACTTGATCGCCATCAATTTACAGGACGATTCAGTGCAACGGGTGCACGACATTCGGCAAAAACCATTTTTTGACCCGTCATTTTTGACCCAAAAGAGAAACGCATCACATACCGATCGGCATGATTCGCGTCGGCATCGTCATGCTACCAGCGTGATTCCATTTGCGAAACGATTCGGCGGGCGAGTTGGTCGATCGCATCTTGGTTGGCTGTATCAATCGATTGTCCCGCTTCGGGAACAAATCGCACGCTTTGGCTGAACCCGGTGCTGTCGGCATCCAGCGTCGCAATGCTGTTTTGCATCAACTGGCGTCCGTCGCGTGACGTCCATGATGCACCGACCGTGATCGCACTGTCCAGTGCGCGCGGGTCGTCGCTGCTGGTTTCGGTCAGCACGACCTTGGACTGGGCCGAGATCGTACACCGCAACGTTGAATCCGCACCAGGATTGCTGACGACCTTGTAGGGTGTCCGTCGCTCGACCTCTTTGACCAATGCATCGGTCAATTGCGGTCCCAGGTCGTGTCGAAACGATTCGTTGCGGACGATCGGAATATGAACCGTCCGAATTCCGTTGGGATAAAGGGCGGCCGCCCCAAACTGGTAAGACGCACATCCAGAAAACATCGCTGTAAGCAACGGCAGCCAGAAAAAGACCCCCTTCCCCTTTTTGAAAAAGACCCCTTTCCCCTTTTTGGTGGATTTCATGGTGGGTGTCCTAGCGTAGGATCTTTTTGCCGGTTGTTTCTGGCGGTGGTTCGGCCGCGGGTTGCTGGGATTCGACCGTTTCCAGCGGCGATGATCGCTGTGACGATGGGAAGACCTTGGTTAAAAACGCCAAGCTTTTTGTGGGCGAAGGCGGCAACTTTTCGATCTTTGCCAAAATCGTCCGCGCCTGTTCGGCTTGCGGCGTGGTTGGATGGTCGCGAAGGATCTTTCGATACAATTCACTTGCCGCGCCGTATTCCTTTTGGCGTTCGCGATACCTTGCCCGATACGCCAATTTTTCAGCTTTGTGATAGTCGATTTCCGCCGCCGCCCGGGCCAGCATTTCGTTGTACTTTTCTTCACGCAGCTCATTCGGAAATCGACGTCGTGTTTGTTCGACCAGCGTGTCGGCTTCGTCCAGTACACGTTCGCTGTAACGGGGGCCCGCATAAATTTCCAGTTTGCATCGAATGCCCAGCAGGTGAGCCAAGAAAAGGTGATCGCTGTCAGTAAACGTTTCTCGCAGGTCGGTCAGAAACTCGTCCGCCTTATCGTATTGTTCGTTTCGAATGTGTTCGGCCGCGGCGGCCATCGTCGCATCGTCGGCCAGTTTCCCGGTGGGATCGTCATAGCGGATTTGATCCAACACTTTGACCGCGTGCCCATTTGCGTCGCGCAGCGGTCGCGTCGAATCAAACAGGTTCAACGTGTACCAGGCATCGTTTCCTGATTTAGAGACATCGATCCAGTACTTGCTGATCGAAAACAGTCGTGCCGCCGCGCGGTCGCCGTGGCGGTTTCGCGGGAACTTCTTTTGCAAGGTTTCGAATGCGTCGCGTGCGCCGTTCAGGTCATTGGCAAAAAACAACGATTCACCTTGCATGAACAAGGCGTCTTGTTGCAGCCCCGACCCGGGTGCTTCGTCGCCCGCGTCTTCAAACAGTCCGGCGGCGTCGGCGAACATCATCGTGCGCGTCGCTTTTGGCGCTCGTGCGGCTTCTTTGAATAACGCGTCGGCGCGGACGTAAAGTTGTTTGGCACGTGGCAAGTCTTCGTGCTTTCCGGTGACAAATCCGACCAGACGGTTGGTGCCGGGCATCCGCTCGAGCAAACTTCCACCGGCACTGGCAACCTTTGGCGATGTACCATCATCCGCATCGCCATCGACGGACGAATCACCCATCGGGGACGTCGACGATTCGGTGCCGGCGGTCGATCGGAATGGAATTCCGGGGAACCAGCTGCGTGACGTCCCGGAGCGGCCGAACGTTTGACAGCCCACGGTGGCGCTGATCAGACATGCTCCCAAAAGTGGGCGGATCACCCTGGCGGTGAAACGATGCGTCAGTTCCGATTGTTGTTTTTTTATTTTCATTCGACCGGTTCCATCCGGGCGGGCAGGTAAGATTGCATTCTCGGTGTTGAACCGAGGATTGCTTGGATGTATCGGCTGATTAGGCCGCGCATCTCCCGATAAACCGTCGAGGGGACTTCGATCGGCAGTCTGGTATGTGGTGCGAGCAAGCGTTCCAAATGATCGATGGTCGGTCGACCAACGTTCATCACACTGTGCTGGCGGATCCGACAGTCGCGGCACACGACACCTCCGGCGATCGGCGCGAACGAAATTCGCCCCGCGTCGCTGACGGTTCTGCCACAGTCAACGCATCCTCGCGTCGACGGCGCATGCCCCAACAATCGCAATGCCGCGGTATCGAAACCGAGCAATGCAAGTGCGGGATTGCCCGTTCCGTCGATCTGACCCAGCGCGCTGGTTGCAAGGTCGTACAGTTCGGGATGAGGGTCGTGGTTGTCCGTCAAAAGTCGAAGCATTTCGGCGATGTAATACCCCGCGTAAACGCGATCCAACGATTTTTCAGCCCCCCGGAAACGGCGTTGGAGCTTTGCCTCGGTCAACAGATCGAGCGCATCGTTGGATTTCCTGATCAGCACTACACGACAAACGGCCAGCAGGTCAAGCGAACCTTCGAAGGAACTCTTGGGTCGGCGAGCTCCTTTGGCAATCGCCGCAACCTGCCCAAAGTCCCTGGTCAATAGCGTGACGACAAGGCTGGTTTCGCTGAATTCGATCGTTCTTAAGACGATCGCCGTCGTGTTTTCAGCGGCCATTTAAAGATCGTCGTCGTCTTCGCCCAGGGCCCCAAGCGACATCAGCAATTCGCTCATTTCCGCTGCGGCATGGCCGTCACCCTGATTGCGCGCCTGGTCGATTCCCTCGCGCAATTGGCTTCGCGCTTCATCGATCCGTCCCAGATCCACCAATTGCTGGGCGGCCATAAAAAACGCCGGGACGTAAGGCGGGACATCCCGAATCAATTCAGCAAGTTTCGCCAGGCTGGCGTCATGATCACCTTCACTGCGTAATTCCATCGCCAAGCTGTATCGCAAAAAAGTGTCGCCAGGGTCCTCGACCAACATTTCCAAGATTTTTGCTTTTCGAGACATTTCAAAGTTCCTTCTTCCACCGTTGTCCGCGACCGGTATCGTCAAAATTGAGTGAGATCAACTGTTCTTTGAGCTGCGTGTGTTCGGAATTGATTGACGTTTCGACGCGAAACACACAGCGTGTTGCCATGGATTGGATCAGCGCAGCGACGAGGAAAGTCTCTGCCGGAGTCAGCTGGCCGGCCGTTTCGATCACCGACAGGTCAAGGATTGCTTCGGAGCAACTCATCACCTGGGCTTCGGAGTCGCTTAACCAAAGTCTGGCGTTTGCCAATCGGTCTCCATTGCGGTGGTTGATCAGTTGATGATGCTCGATGTCCAAGTGGGCCATAGCCGATGCGTAGCGTCCCTGTTGGGGAACCACGGCCGAGCGTTCGGCTCGCGTGGTTCGGCGGAACTGCATCATTTCACGGTTGACCGGCGGCCGATACGGAGCGGTCGTGACCACCATTCGTTGAAAACTGGATTGGGGCGAAAATCCGTGTCGGCTAAGCAACGAGGTGGCACGGACGTCTATGTCTGGAATTCCGATCCCATGGCCGACCGGAGCCAGCCCGACATAGCCACACTGCTGGTCTCTCAGCGGGCCGGCCAGAATCGTTCGACACTCCTCCTCACGGATTCGCTGTTCGGCCGCCACCAGCAATTCATCGCAGCAGCCGAGGCCGGATTGTGTAAAACAAATCGCCGACAGCACGGCGACGTCAGCCCCCGGTTTGTCTGCCCATTGGTCTCCATGCACGCCCGGTCGGGTGAAATGGCACCAGGCTTGGACTTGGCCGTCGATCGTCGCGACCAACAATTCCTTTCGACAGAAAAACGCCCGCGACAAAATAGCTCGCTCAATGATCGTCGAACTGATGGGGGGCCTGGATTGCGCTGCGGCCCAGTGATCGCTCCAAACGCGGGCCAAATCGGGCAGGTCCGCGTTGCAAAAATCTCGAATTTCAATCATTTAACGGTCCCCCACAGCCTGATCCGCCTGAACCCTCGAAAACCGTGCACTTTTAATCTAATTCAATGTTGTAGGTTCCGCCCGGTCCTTGGATCACCAAAGGTGACCGGCATAATGTCGCAAGGGAGCGGCGGACGCTTCGTCAACGCTTAATCTTTGGGTTATCCCTGATGCAGCGGTAAACGGTGGCCGCATGATTAACATTTCAAAGCATACCGCCTTGTCTGGTGAAACGTTACCGGCCGACTTCATTACTTTTTCCGATTCCTGAACGTGCAATGGCATCCCCGATCAGCCCCTCGGCTCCGATGAACAGCCAGACCGGTCAGTCGCGACCTGTGTTACCCGCGGACCGGCGCGTCAAACAGGGCGGTTGGTTGTTTTTGATCTCGCTGTTGGTGTTTTTTGTTTGCAGCATTTTGCTGTACGGTTTGTACGCCTATCCGCGGCGCGACGACCCGCTCAGTCTGGTGCCTTTGCCCAAGTCGTTTTTGGTCAGCACGGTTTGCTTGATTGCAATCAGCTTTTTGGTTCACGCGGCGACCCGACAGGTCCGTCGGGATCGGTTTCGCGCGACGGCATGGTTGCTGGGAATCAGTACCGCGGCAGCCGTTATTTTCACCGTTGTTCAGTGCCTTTCCATG
>JAGQPO010000783.1 GCA_020426665.1 Planctomycetales bacterium | reverse complement strand
CCTGATGATCGCGCCAACTTCTTTTCGAATTCATTCACGGCTCATCCCATGTTCAACCATCCTGCAACGTGCCGCCTGCGGCGGCACGCTTTGACGTCATCCGCTGCGATGTGCGGCGCCGGCCAAACGCTTTCGCTGTTGGCTTTCTTTTGCCTGATTTCGATTTCAGGATGCTCCAAAGAGAAGCTCAGCGACATCGCCAACAAAGTACAGACACAAGGTGAAAGCCTGGTCAAAGAGAGCAAGAAGATGACCGATGCCTTGGTCGAAACGGCGAAAGAACCGTTAAACGCATCGGGACACATGACGATCAAATCGGCAGAGCCGATCGAAATCAACAAAGCCGTTGTCAAAATGCATGTTATCGGTGACGGCAGAAAAAACTCGCTGCAAATCACTAGCTACTCGCCGGGCGTCGCGCACACCTCTGTCCCGGCGGTATTCATCCATTCTACGACGTCGATCGAGTCGGTCGCATTGTTGGCCGGCAAATCGGTGCCCTGCAACGTTTTCATTGAGCCTAAATCCGGCGCACCAATCGCACGAAATGAAGTCGGCCGACCTGTTGCCGTCACATTCGGATCGATGAACATGCAAGACAAGACGATCACGGCGACGATTGAGCCGTGTACGTTGATCGGCTCGGACGACCAGCCGCTGAAGATTGACGGTGGTGACATCGTCGCGTTCGTGGAGGGAGCTGAGTGATGTTCAATCGCAATCACACCAAACAAAGTCACGCACTTTATCGTTGCAGCCGCTCACGTTCATTGACTCTCTGCTGCGTCGTCGCTTGTGTGATGGTCGTTGGTCTTGATCCGATCACAACGCAAGCAAATCCCACGGTTCAAGACTATGACAAACCGCTCTCGGCACACGACACCATCACGGGCGCCGAGAAGCAAATCCAGTTGATGTATGCGAAGTTTGCCGAGTGGGAAAAACTGGTGATCTCCAGCACCGCGGCGGCGAACTCGGGAGGCAGAATTCCGCACCAGCAACTCTCAAAGATCTATCCCGAAACCTATCGCGGGATATGGTACGCCGAACAACTGCAAGCGATGGGAGAACCGGCCGGAGTCGATTTGTTGCGTAAGTTTACGATGCTGAAAACCGCCATGGGGGTCTTTGCATCGAAGCTAGGCGAATTTCATCCGAAAGAAATAGACAAGTTGAAAAAGGACAACGCCAATCGGTTGAAAATGCTTGCGAAGGTTCGGGAGCTTACTGATCAGGGCAAACTGGTCGAGGCGGAGCGTGAAATCCAAGCGTATCACCTGAAGCAACTCACCAGTATTTTTTATCTGACCTACTCCCAATCCAAAGAGTATGAGAACCAGGTCAATCCAATTCACGAAGAGATTTTGCGGCAGCTGAACGCTCAGCGGAAAAGCGAGTATCTGGAAAAGGCCAAAGAGAAAATCAATGCTTTTGCCGATGCCGTCACGACATTGCAACGGGAGTCGGATCGCATTAGGAAGGAGTTGGCGTCGTCACCAACGGTCACCCTCGGCGATGGAAAGACGGGTGACGCAGCGGACGCAATTCGATACGTCCACACCCTGTGGGGAAACGTTTGTGCCTCAATGTCCCGCAGTCTTGCGCTGGCCTGGGCGTTCGGCGGTCGTGGTGTCGAGGATACCGCTGATCCGTTTAATGCGAAATTGCGCGAGGTCGAATCAATCGCCACCACGGCGATCAGCGGAATCGTGTTGTCGGCTGCACAGTCAACCCCGCCCGATCAGATGGGCGTATTGCTGCCTCGCATCTTGACGGAATTGGCGGTGATTGATCGACGATATGTTGGCAAGCTGGACGGAAAAATTACCGACGCGGTCGACCAGTTGGCGGCCAAAAACAGCGTCGTGGCCGAACAAGTTAAACGCTACGGCGAAGCCACCGTTGAGCCGACGCGCTGGATGCGTCGCTTTACACTTCAGCAGGCCGAACGATTGGGTCCCGAGTACTCGGATGCGGCCGGTGTCCTTAATCAAAAACTTACTGCCGAAAGCTCTGTGCAACCTGCGATTTACGGTCCAGCCGCGACGCGCGATCAAGTGTTCACAGTCGGTTCACTTTCGCGACCGGCCAGTTGGCTTGCGGGTGACGCCAAGGTGATCGTGGGAATGAAAATCAAAGAGCAAGGTACTTTGCGACTCTCACCGAACGCGAAATTGGCGATCGTGCCCCAGGACCCACGCCACTACACCAATATGCCGGCTACCTTTCCGATCGAAAAGTATCTGGACGAAGTCAAACAAAGTCTCTTGCTGGACGATTCGCATGGTCCTCTGGACTTGGACTCGGCCGATGCGATCACATCCGCCGAGCTGCAAGAGTTCGATTCTGTCGGCGGCAGCATCGTCGCATTGACGTTGGAACCGTTCCTGAGTCGTTTCGCAACGATGCCAGATGCGGCCCACACGCTGGTGCCGCTAAATCGACTGCCGGCGATCGATGTTCGTGGCGATGCGATCGACAAGATCATTTGGCGCGTCGACATGAAACCCGACTGGGTTGCCCACCGCTACTTTCTGGCTAGGTAAAACGCAATTTGCGTGAATGACGAGATGAAAGAAGCAGGGCATTCATGCCAAGGTGACGGTCCCTACAGCTCCGTTCCAGCTGAGAAATTGGGTTTCGATGGTAACGGAAGCCGTCAAGAATTTCGTGAATTGCTCGACGCCTTTCGGAATACTGCATTGCCGGTACGGGTATCGTCTGTGAAATCATCAGCGACGCCCCGAGGCACTCTTTTTGAAGTTGCGCTTTTGCGATAAACCTTTGCTAAAGACGCGGAAAACCG
>JAGQPO010000782.1 GCA_020426665.1 Planctomycetales bacterium | reverse complement strand
GGCTGATGTCGATTGCCGCGTCCGATGGTTTTGTGTGGCGTTGGGGTAACGAAAGGGCGTTGATCGTGGAAGCGTCGATTGATATCAGCCGCCATCGCGCCAGCGTGCGGGCATCGGCCGGGGTGTGCTGCATGCGGCCCGAACGCTCGCGCGAATCGGCTGATGTCGTTTGGCGTGTCCTACGGTTCTGTGTGGCGTTGGGGTAAGGAAAGGGACGTTGATCCTGGAAGCGTCGATTGATATCAGCCGCCATCGCGCCAGCGTGCGGGCATCGGTCGGGTTGCGTACTGCATGCGGCCCGAACGCTCGCGCGAATCGGCTAATGTCGATTGCCGCGTCCGACGGTTTTGTGCGGCGTTGGGGTAACGAACGGTCGTTAATCACGGCGATCTTTTTTACTTTCGCGATCGGATTTGTTCTCGCGATCCTTCATCTTGAACTCGCTCTTGACCTTCTCGCCGCGATCTTCGCCGCCGCGTTTTCCGAGTGCCCGCTTGTATTCGGCCAACGCTTCGGCCCGCAAAGCCAGTGTCTCTCGCTTTTGATCATCGCTCATCTTTTCCCACTCTTCGGTGGAAGGCTTGCGGATTTTGGCTGCAAATTCAGCTTTCCGTTCGGGCGTCCAATAATTCGCTGTAGGGTCGGTGGTGGCGCCGCGATCGAGTGTGACATCAGACAGAGATCCACCTGACAGCGATCCACCGGACAGAAGCCCGCGGGAAAGCGAATCGGACCTGCGAAAATCAATTCGGGCGGTTTCCGTCGGCTCGAAACCACTTTCATCGTTGACTGTTGATGGTGATTCGGCGTCCAGGGTTGATGCCATCGATGCGGCCAATTCCGGGCGACTGAGTAATGATTCTTCGTCGGGTGGCGCGATCAACGACCAGCTGTGCAGCATTCCGAAACGGTCACTCCGTGAACAGCGGATCGTCAATTGCCACACACCTTCGATACTTTTACCGTTGAACGCGCTCAGACCCGGTTCACGGCGGATCAAGCCTTCTGGTTGGAAGGAACCTTCGAAAGGGGCTCGACCTTTGACGATCGAGGTTCCGGCTTGATCATCGAACAGTGTACGTTCGAAGTGATCATCACTGCCGCCGACGGCAGTAAACAGTTCGATACGAGTGCCGTCTGGTCCGGTCAGGTACGCGTCCAAACCCGATACGCTGGTGTGTGTTAGTGTGAGTCGCAGGTTCAAATCGGAGATCAGAAAGTTCTCGGTCACTTCGATTTCCGAGACGATCGTCTTGCGTGGCGGTAACATTTCCGCTTCCCGGTTTTCGAAGACTCCGCCCATCATCGATTTGGACGCGAGGACTTCACCTGGAGCCAGCAATCCATCTTGGTTGGTATCCAAGGCGACGAACTCCGCGACTCGGGCGTCGGTCAGTTCGGTCGCGAACTCCGTCAGATCGACTTGTTTGTCGTGGTTGGTATCGAGTTCGTAAAACCACCCCGGCAAGCCGTCGACCAGATCACCGGTTTGGTCCTGCAGCTCTTTGAAGTAGGCGAACAATTCTTCGCGTGAAAGTTCTCCGTTTTGATCGGCATCGATGGCCCCTGTGGGGATTCCCAGATTGACGGTTTCGTCCATTTCCAGCCGGCCGTTTCGGTTGGCATCAAAACGTCCAAGCACAGCGGCGGTCAACCAGTAACGATCGCCTCCGGTTCTCCACCATTCGGATCGTTCTCGCGACCGACGTTCATCACTGGTTTCGGTTTCCGCCGGTCGAACGCCGTTGCCGACTCGCCGAGATCGTTGGATCAGTTCGCCGGCATCGTCGCTGACCATTCGCCGCCGGGCATAACGTTGGGCCAGTTCAAGGCGGCTGAGTTGGTCGTCTTTATTGAGGTCCATCAAGAATGGATCGCGATGCGTCCAACGTCCCCTCGCCGCTTCGCTGCGGCTCATGTATCCGTCGCGGTTGCGGTCGTAACGCTCCAGTGTCTCGTCTGCTTCGTCCAGGTCACGCTGTTGGTAGGGATATTTGACCTCGGCCAGTCCGAATTCGGGGACGACGGGTTCGTCGTCGTTCGGGCCGAACCCCTTCACGCTAGGTTGCGGGCTAGCCTGGATGCGTTCGCCGGCGACACCGTTTTTGAGAGCATAGTAGACCCGCGCGGCTTCTTGAAGCTTGTCGACTCGATTGGGGCGTTCAAGCGACAGGTGCCGCGCTTCGGCGATCCGTTCCAGGTAGGGTCTTGAAAGCGACGTGATTTCGTCCGGGTCGATGTATCCGTTTTGGTTACGATCCAGCAATTCCAGAGATTCGCGGAGCCCCGATTGTGCAGCCGCATGACGCGCTGGCAAACAAGTTAGTAGAGCTGTCGACCCGACCAACAACAGCGCCGAATTCATCCACCGGTTCATAAGTCGTCTCAACATTTTGGAACGGTAAACGGTTTCACTACTTGGTGCGGGTCGAGTAGGACGAACGCGACGAGGAGGATGTTGACGAGGGTCGTGTCGTGGTCGACGTCGAACGTGATGAAGAACGTGATCCGCCGCCGGATTGACCGAGGAAGATCTCTTGTAACACCGTTTCCAGTACTTGGCTGTTGCTCGGCGTGATGACCTGGATCGTTTGTTCTCCGCGAACATCAATCGTCTTGACCAAGGCTTCGACCTCTTTGAACAATTGATCGGGCGCCGTGACGATCAGCGAGTTGCTGGGTTCGTGCACGGCCAAAGTCATTTTCGGTTCCAAGTCCAGGGCTTGCTGGGCGGCCGGCTTAGGTGCCGGTTTTTTGCTGGCCTTTTCTTTGGATCGATCGTCCTCTTCGATTGCCGCGTCGGCCCGCGTCGCTCCGCTGCCGGGTGCGCCCGGCGTTCCTGGAGCACCCGCCGCGGCCACGATGCGACCGGCATAAGCTTGGCGGATGGCAGCTTCGACCTCGACCGCACGAGAATTGACCAGTTCGATCACGTGTGACGTGCCATAGGTTTCGATCGATGTGATGCTGCTATCCTTCTCGATGATCCGCAAATAGTTTTCGATCATTTCCACATCGGAGGTCGTGCCTTGAACGATCAAGCGATTCAATCGCGAGTCGGCCACGACGGTCGCGGTTCCGGCGATCAACGTGATGGTGCCTTCACGGTTGGTGACCAGACTGCCGGTCAGCGAACTGCTGGAGGATGAAACCGACGCATTGATCAGGCTGTCGCTGACACTGGTCACCGCCTCGCCGCCGTCCAGCAGTTCAGCCAACATGCGAATTGCATCAGCCGGCCGAGTGAATTTCAAATAGTAGACAACAGGCTCGGCGGGCGCCGATTGACTCGGTCCGGCCAACGTTTCCAAATGATCTTGAAACTGATTGAGCGCGACAATGTCTTCGCACTGGACCAGTAATCCGCGCGTCGTCAGTTGGCATTCGATGGCCGGTTGGGTCGCGTCTGGTGCCGGGGTTTCCAGCAATCGACCACGATTCTTCAACGAGACAAATTGATCGGGCGTCTTGCTTTCCAGTGCGTCCAATAAATCGTTCGATTGATTCGATCGGTCACTGTCGTTGTGCACGACGCGCTCCCGTTGCTGGCTGGTTAGCGATTGGTCGGATTCGAAAAATACGATCGGATTGGGATGCCGCCAAAATCTTGCCGCCAGCGCCAAGGTTTGTTTTGCATGGTTGCCGGTCAGTGAGAGCAGTCGAATGCTTTCGTTGGATGACTGACGATCTTGTTTTTCATCAAGTCCTTCGACGATTCGCTTGATTTCGTCGATTTGGGATCGACGGCCGCGAACGAACAGTCGACGGTTGTCCGGATCGGCGTCAATCTTCGGCGGCGAGATTTTTGAATCGTCTTTGTCTTTGTCGTCATAAGGTGACGGCAGATCCAGCATTTGTTCGATCAGCCCGATGGCGACATACGGGTCAACCGATCGTAAACGAATGACCTCGAATTCCGCCTCGTCGGCAGCAAGCTTTTCGACCGTCATTGCGATTTCTTCTTGCACCGACGGCGGTGCCAATGCCACGATCGTCCCCGCAGTTTGGTCTTTCGAAATGCGGACGTCCTTGCCGACCAAAAGAGTCTGTAAAACGTCATACGCCAGGTCGACGTTTCCACCGACAACATGATGAGTTTGCAGTTTGGCGTTGGTCTGGCCATCGGTCAAAGTCGGCGTCGCGACGTCAATCGATTCGACCAGTTTTTCGATCAATTTAACTTTGTCTTCGATCCCGGTGGCGAAGATGTATTTGCCTTCTAAATCGGACGACAGGCTGACATCGATGCCGATCATTTCTCCGGTTGCAAGTCCCAGATGGGGACGCGCCACAAGCAGCACGTCTTCGGCATCGACATGCTTCAAGGCGAAACTTTTAACGACCGTTCCGTTGTCGAGTTGTGATGGTTCAAACGAATCCAGAATGGCTTTCACGCTCTTCAGCTTTGCGACCGTATCGGTAACCATCAACTGGTTCGTCTTTTTGAATATCGCCGGTGACATCATCAATTTGATCGCCGACAACTCTTCCACCGCGTCTTCGGCCGAGAGCGCACCGAGAGGGAACATGCATTTGACGACATCGTGGCTGCTGCGATTCTCCAGATCCTCCAAGCGAATCAATGTGGCCAGCGCGTCGAGCTGCTGCAAACTTCTCGGATCGCTCAAGTTAATGACCGACAACAGGTTCCCATTTCTGACCAGCGTGTAACCCTGGGGCAGCAAGAACAGATTGATGCGATCGATCGCTTCTTGATGTGAGAACGATCCAGGGTCGCTGTACGAGAAACTTCCCGAGGGGACCGAGTCGACATGTAATGCCAACCCGGCTTCATCGGCGATCCAGTCGATCACTTCGCGCCACGGAACGCCGGCAAACGCAAACCGGACTTCGTCTTTATTGTGATCGACTTCGTTCGGCGCGGGTGCGACTTCGGTCGGCGCGGTTGCGACTTCCTCGGGTGCTGGTTTGGCCGTTACCGCTTCGGCACGCAGCACCTCGATGAATTCCGCCAGATCTTCCGAATCAACATCCGGCGGGAGGGGAGTTTCCTGATTAGGAGTCTCATTGACGGGCACTTCCTGGGCCGACAAGGGCGTGATGATCATTTCGCCCGTCAACAGAGACACGGTCAACAGAGATACGGCGAAAGCGACGACCCGCCGGAAAAAATGATGGCCCAGGTCATGACTGGGGACATGCCGTGATCGGTTCATTCGGCAACTCGATGATCGTGGAAAGCGCTTCGCTGCGACCCCGGCTAAAGAGGTGTCAACGAGTGCTTGGGGGGAGGGCAGGCACCGGGATCGGATCGAATCCCACCGATCCAGGCGTAGGAGGGATACTGTAGAGGTTAGTGAAGATGGCTGTGAAGTCAATCTTGATCCATCGGCCCCCTGGTCTTTCGTCCCGCTAGTCAGCTGGTGAATTTCAGCAGCAACCAGTCGCCCAATCGCGGCCAGGCATTACCGAGAACGATCAGGAACCGCATGTATCCGGGCAAGATGACGTCGGTTTGACGCTTTTGGGCACATTTCAGCACGGCGTCGGCCACTTTTTGGGGGGGCAGCCCTTTGACCTTGGTTCCGCCCCCGGGCTTCGCAGCGCTCTCCGGCAGCGCCCCGACCGTCTGATCCTGGTAACGGACTCCGGCATCATCGCGACGGATCGGTCCGGGGCTGACCAGCGCGACGTGGACTCCTTTGTCCTTCCATTCCAGCCGCATTTGTTGGGTCAGACCGGTCAAAGCATGTTTGGCGGCGTTGTATCCGCCCAGGTACCTCGCGCCGACTTTGCCCGCCAGGGAGCCGATGTTGACGACACAGCCTCGGGAGTTTTCCAGCAGTGGTAAGAAGGTTTGGCAGCTCGTCAGGGTGGTCACGACGTTTTGGTCGATCAATTCGTGCAGCCTTTCTGACGACAGATCATTGGCCAGCCCGCGATCGCTGGTCCCGATGCAATTGACCAACACGTCCAGTCGCCCACAGCGATCTTGCACGATTCCGGCAATCCGTTGGCCGTCTGTTTTTTTTGAAAGATCACCACTCAGGATCGTCACGTTGGCCCGGTGCGGGTGACCGTCAAACGTTTCCAGGGCTGTATCAAGCCGCTCCGCCGATCGTCCGACGATGATGACTTGGTATCCGGCGCCTGCGAAAGTCTGTGCAATCACCAGACCCAGTCCGGCTGACCCGCCGGTGACCAGCACGGTGGGGCGGTCATTGGTTTTGGATGTATCAGTCAAAAGTGCAGGGAAGGGCAGGGAAGGGCAGGGAAGGGCAGGGCGGTCAACGACAGAACGGTATTCACGAGGGTCATTGTAGGCTTCAATCGCACCATCGAAAGTGACCTTGGAATCAGGCTTTCTTTGCAGATCACATGTTGGACGTTACAACGGTCCCAGTTCTCCGACTAAACGTTTCCATCTCCATCGAAGTCGCCATGTCTCTGTCGTCGCTTCACCAGTCCTGTACTAAAATCGTCGCGACTGTCGGTCCCGCTTGTGATACGCCCGAAAAGCTAGCCGAACTGATCAAAGCCGGCGTGGATGTTTTTCGAATCAACACGGCGCACGGCAAGATTCCTGATCACGAAAAAAAGGTCGCTGCAATTCGCCAGGCCTCTCAGATCACCGAGACGCCGGTCGGGATTCTGCTAGATTTGGCCGGTCCAAAGATTCGCCTGGGGGAATTGATCGCCGATCCATTGCAATGCGACGTCGGCATGCAATTGACGTTCATTCGAGGTGGACAGCCGGCCTCCGAAACCGAGGTGACGGCGACTTACGCTAAATTGATTGATGAATTGCAACCGGGTAATCGCGTGATGTTGGCCGATGGCTTGGTTGCGTTGGAGGTCGAGACGGTCGATGCAACTCGCGCCGTATGTCGTGTCACTGCGGCAGGTGAAGTTCGCAGTCGACAGGGCATCAATTTGCCCGGAGTGAAGTTGTCGGTCTCGGCACTTCAACGAACGGACATTGAAAACGCGATTTGGGCCGCTGACAACGAGATCGATTTCATCAGCCTGTCGTTTGTCCGCAGTGCCGAAGATGTCTATTCGCTCAAAAGCGTGCTTTCGGCACATGATTGTGATGCGCTCGTGATCGCAAAAATTGAAAAGCCGGAAGCGCTGGAGAATTTGGATGAAATTGTTGACGCTGCCGACGGCATTATGGTTGCGCGAGGTGACTTGGGAGTCGAAATCGATGTCGCGGAAACTCCGATGGCGCAAAAGCGGATCATTCGAGTATGCAAAGTGAAGTTGAAGCCGGTGATTGTCGCGACACAGATGTTGGAATCGATGCACCACAGTTCGCGACCGACTCGTGCCGAAGCAAGTGATGTTGCTAATGCCATCCTGGATGGAGCGGACGCGTGCATGTTAAGCGGCGAGACCGCCGTGGGTGATCATCCTGTTTTGGCGGTCAAGATGATGAGCCGGATCATGCAGTTCACTGAAAAATCACTCCGTCATGACATCACCGACCGAGTGACAACCAACCGGGTTCATCCGATCACGACTGCCGTCACCTATGCAGCAACAAACATCGCCGAAGCCATCGGCGCGGCGATGATTATCATCGCGACCAAGAGCGGCGGTACGGCGTGGGTGAAAAGCAAATCCCGAAGCCTGATTCCGACTCTAGGCGTCAGCGATTGCCAGGCGACATTGCGGCGGATCAATTTGTTTTGGGGAATCAAACCGATCGCCGTGTCCCAGATGACGCACCCGGCCGCAATACGAACCGAGATCTGCGACTGGGCCAAAGAACAAGGGTATCTGAAGAAAGGAGATCGAATTGTCTTTGTCAGCGGCAGCGGCGTGGTCGAAAAAGCACATAACTCAGTCGTTGTTCATACCGTCGAGTGAATGTGGACAATCTTTCGATCGAGTCATTGGTTTGCCGCGCCATGCATTGCGACTCCATCGTGGCGAGCGAAACCATTCAATCGCTGTGGAGCGGCTATGGCAAAATCATTCGCATGGTTCTGCCACCCACAGCCGATGCTGCGTCGGTGATCGTCAAGCAGATCGCACCGCCTGGCGCAGGTGCCGCAAACCCGCGTGGCTGGTCAGGTGACATTTCGCACAACCGGAAACTGCGATCTTACTTGGTCGAATGTAACTGGTATTGTGACTGGGCCGGACAATTCGATGTTCGCTGCCGGATCGCCAAATGCCACGCCGTGGACGAACACGCCGGTCGACGCGTCATTGTTTTAGAAGACCTGGATGCAAGCGGCTATCCACGCCGGTGTTCGCACTTGACCGATCGACAACTTCACGCCTGTCTTCGGTGGTTGGCAAACTTCCACGCCACATTTATGGGCCGCTTGCCTAACGGTCTTTGGGACAACGGCACGTATTGGCATTTGGAAACTCGGCCACGCGAATGGGCCGCAATGAAGGACGGTCCACTGAAGGCGGCGGCGGCGATGATCGATCAGCGATTGTCGACGTGCCGATTTAAAACGCTCGTTCACGGCGATGCGAAGGTCGCAAACTTCTGTTTTGCCGATTTTGAAGACGAAGTCGCGGTCGTCGATTTTCAATACGTCGGTGGCGGGTGTGGGATGAAAGACGTTGCGTATTTTTTGGGCAGCTGTTTGAGCGATGACGAATGCGCTCGGCGTGAAGAAGAGTGTTTGGATATTTACTTCCGCGAACTTCGATCAAGGATTGATTCTTCGATTGCCGTTGAACTGGAACGCGAGTGGAGAGAACTGTTTCCCTTTGCGTGGGCCGATTTTCATCGATTTCTGTGCGGATGGTGTGCGACGCATCCGAAATTGACCCCGTACAGTCGCGAGATGGTCGACAGAGCGCTGGCAGGCTCGCCTTAATCGCCTCAGCCGATCACCGAATGTTGGTTTCATCAACCAATTCGCCGTCGGCCCGGTTGCCTAGGTGTTGCAAAACAAAGACGTCAATGTTGTGGGTCAAGAAGATCACCGCACCGTCGGCCATGGCAAAATTACCTCCGCCCGCGTGGTAGCTGTCGAAGCCGCCGACTTCCAGGGCACCTTGTTCAAGATCCGCGATTTCACGATCCATGTCTTTAAAAACTCCTGTGTTGCGCAAGGTTGCTCGTGTGCCTGTGATCCAGCCCAGGGCGTCCCTGTCGCCTAGTGTTTCGCCCAGCATGATCGTATTGCTTGCGCCGTCGGTGATTTGGGCATAGCGAATCGAGCTGTTACGAAAAAAGATCCCGTTGTTATCATCATCGATCGGGGCTTCGACGTCGTTGTGGCAGCCTGCAAAGTCCGATGTGCCCACTTGTTCGACGCCGTTGTTCCCGTATCTCATCGGGTTGGACGGACATCGAAACGCTGGGATATTGAATTGCCGCACGTCCGCGTTTTCGATGTCGTAGGCACTCTTGGTCAAGTCGAGTCGCTGGAAAGCGCCTTGTTGTTCGATGTATGGCAGGATCCGTGCCATCCATCCCATATGATTGCCCGCGTTTTCTTCGTTGCGAATCGGTCCCACGTCGTCGGTGACTCCGTCGGGAAGGTGTTCCATCGTGAAGTCGTAATGATGGGCCGCCAGCGAGATTTGTACCATGTTATTTGAACAGGACATCCGTCGGGCGGCTTCACGTGCAGCTTGGACAGCCGGCAATAATAATCCGACCAAGATACCGATGATCGCGATCACGACCAACAGTTCGACGAGGGTAAACGCGTTTCGTTTCATTGGATTTCGCTCGATGAGTAAACGTAAGATTGGGTGGTGATGTTGGGTTCGAATCCGATTCGTGCGGTCACCGTCGTCGCATCTTCACTGACGGTGATGACCACCGACGCGTTGGCATCGCGACCGGCCATTTGAAGATTTGGTTTCCACGTCTCGCCGACATAATCGGGGTCTCGTTTGGTCTGGATCGCCGCACGCAGAATTCCTGCGTCAAGCAAGCGTTCGGTTTGATGCATTTGGAGTCGCAGTTTGGTTTCCCGGCGGCCCGCAATCGCATCTTTTGCGATCACGGCGACGATGGAGGCGACAACAAGCATGCAGACCAGCACGCAAGTCATCAGGGTGCCGCGGCGCGGTGCGGGAGCGATTGGCCGATGGCGTTTTCTTCGCGTGCTGTTCGCGTAGGGAGTCATGATTCAATGTCTCCGTTCTGGTGACGCAACCGCAGCCCGATTGAAATCCGTAGCGAACGCCACAACGGTACTTCGGATTCCTGGAATGGCGTAACGGACTTAATGTTCAACTGAATCTGATTGGCGGATTCCGCTTGATCCAGCGAGATCGACCGTGGGTGTTTGAACTGATAAGACTCCCGGCGAATGGGAACGTCGTTGCGTGTTTCGATTCGGATGACGCTGTTTTCGGCGACGGTATAGACGACGTCATTTCCGTTTCCGATGACCAAATCCAATGCGTGATCGATTGCTTCATTGGATGTTTCTCTGGATGTGATCGTTGCGGTGCGGGCGAGATGCACGTCGCTCCGAAGTTGGCGGCTTAGGTTGAAAAACGTTTGGTCATCCATGCGTCGATGACGGGCTGTTTTGGACCAGTCAAACGCGTGGTGAACCAGTCCGACGGCGACGCCCATGACCGAGCCGCCGATCGCGATCGCAATCGTCAATTCACGAAGCGTGAACCCACGTCGGTTAGATCTTGCGACGCTCATTGATCGTCCGCCTCGTTGTCGGATACCGGACTGACAGGTTTGGGGCTGACTGGTTTGGGGCTGTTCGTCGAGGTTTCGTCAGGATTTGTTTCTGTACTGGTTTTCGGCCCTTCC
>JAGQPO010000781.1 GCA_020426665.1 Planctomycetales bacterium | reverse complement strand
CGACATGGGGCGGTGATATTCGTGACCGGCATTTGCTATATGCAAAACGTGCGCCCATGTCGGACAAGCCGACATGGGGCGTGGGCGAAGCACCCGGTCCCCTGCTGGCTTGTCCAGCAGGAGCTGACGTTTAGTTGTTATCTCGCGATTTTGCGCCGATCTCGCAATTGAAACGCCAACCGTGCTTCGGTCCTAGCTCCGCGTTATCGATTCCACGGTTGCTTTTCCTTGGTTTCTTGAAGTGCTCTGGAGGGATCGAAGTGCGGGTTGGTCGCTGGGACCTCCGCCGGAATCGATTTGATCCATTGCAACAATTCCGTTCGTAATCGCTCGGTTTGCTCCGGAAACTTCGCAGCCAAATCGGTGGTTTCGCCGATGTCTTGACGCAGGTTGTAAAGTTCGGTGTGTCTGCCGGCGTGGTAGTTTTGTTGGGCATCGTACCAATCACCGAAGTACTCGATCAATTTCCAATCTCCACGTCGTATCGCAGCCGACGGAGTCGATGCCCAGCGAAGGTCGTACAGCGGCAAATACCACAGCAACGCACGCTCCGGTATTGGATTGCCTTGGAAGACGGGTTTCAAATCAACGCCGTCCGTCGATAGGTCTGATTCAATACCAGCGGCGGCGCATAATGTTGGAAACCAATCAACGACGTGAATCGGTGTTGCGTTGACCGACCCTGGTTGAATCACTGCGGGCCACCGGACGATACAGGGGACGCGAATGCCTCCCTCGTACACCGAGCCTTTTCCCTCACGCAGTGGCGCGTTGTCGAACTGTTGCTCTTTCAATGAAAGTGGACGGCTGCCGTCCAGCGGCGCCCCGTCCCATTCCGGAAGATTGTATTGGTTTTTGATACCACCATTGTCGCTTAAGAACACAACAATGGTGTTGTCAGTCAACTGGAGTGCCTCCAGTTTCTCCATGATCCGACCGACGGAGTTGTCCAGGTGCTCGATCGCCGCCAGGTAGGTCGCGTTTTGCAGTCCCAGTTCTGGTGCGCCGGAATCGCGATACTTTTGTACGAGTTCCTGCGGTGCGGAGACACGATTGTGCAACGTGTGGTGGGCCAGGTAATAGAACCAGGGGCGATCGCGATTGTCGTCGATGAATTCGCAAACACAATCGGTGAGATGATCAACCCATTTGTCACCTTCGTTTTGAGAGCCCTGGCCCGGAGGAGCGACGTCGTCGAAACCGAACTTGTCGCCGGCCGTTTGACGCAAGTACGTGTAAAAGCCGTCATCACTGTTGGTCAGATGCCATTTGCCGGCCATCCCGGTTCGATAGCCGGCGTCACGCAAGCGATGGGGCAATCGACATTGCGCAGGATCGAGTTGCTCGCGGAACATCGGTTCGGTGACGCGTGCCCAGGGAGAACCGTACCAACCGATGACATGCCACATGCGATTGCGTGCGGTGTGTTGGCCGGTCAGAAACGCTGCTCGGGTCGGCGTGCATTGTGGCATCACATAGGCGTTGGTCAATCGCATGCCGTGGTCGGCCAGTCGATCCAAGTGGGGCGTCGGCACGTAGGTGTTGCCATACGATTGCAGCGACGTCCATCCTTGGTCGTCGGTCAGAATAAAAAGGATGTTCGGTTTTTGGGTGTTGGGCACTTCCGTTTTTACCGGACCGGAACCGAATATAATTCCCGATGCTAACGCCAATCCGGTACTCACACCGGCGACCATCGCTCGTATCAATCGCTCGATCATGGCAAATCTCCAGGGATGGGTCGCACTTGAATGTCATAAACGTTAGTGGATGCCGAATTGCAAGTCGACTCGATTGAACCGCCAGTCGTCCAGTTTCGCGTAAAAGTGTTCAATGGCCGTCTTCGCCACTGACGGTTCGGCCAACTTGTTTTAGAATTCGCGTCGAGAACGATCTAATTCAGAACGACTTTCGCCTTTGACCGGAGATAAACGATGCCAGATTTTTCGTACGCAGACGTGGCCAAGATGATTGACCACTCGTTGCTGAATCCCACTTTAAATACCGATGATCTGGAAGCGGGGATCCAGCTTGCACTGGCGTACGATGTGGCCAGCGTTTGCATTATGCCGTACTACTTGAAACGGTGTGCGGAATTGCTCGCCGGTAGCACCGTGAGGGCGTCGACGACGATCGGATTCCCCCACGGCGGACATACAACGGCGATCAAGCGTGCGGAGGCCGAACGGGCCATCGCCGATGGGTGCGAAGAATTGGATATGGTTGTCAATATCTCGAAGGTCCTAAGTGGTGATTGGGACTACGTTCGCACGGATATCGCCGCGGTCATCGAAGTCGCCCATGCTGCCGGCCAAAAGGTCAAAGTCATTTTCGAGAATTGTTACTTGAGCGATGACCAAAAAGTTCGACTGTGCGAGATCTGCAGCGAACTCAATGCCGATTGGGTGAAGACGTCGACCGGATATGGTACCGGCGGAGCAACTCACGCAGATTTGAAGCTGATGCGAAAACACTCGGCCGACCACATTCAAGTCAAAGCGGCCGGCGGTGTTCGTGAATTGGACGCTTTGTTGGAAGTTCGAGAAATTGGTGTCACACGTTGCGGTGCAAGCCGAACCGCCGAAATCCTGGGCGAAGCCCGACGGAGACTCGGTATGCCTGAAATCCAGGTCACCGTTTCCAACAACGCAGGGTACTAGAACCCAAAGGCGAAACGGATTCGTGGCATGCTCCTTGGGTCTACTTGGGTTGTTTGTACATCGGGTATATTGATGGACTTCTGCATTGTCAGAGTCGAAACCTTTGTGGACGAACCTCTGTTTCAATTCCCACTGCTTCATACCCCCGTTTGATCCCATGTGTCGAATCTTGGTGCTGTTGGTGTTGGCTTCGTCCGTTGTCGCGACGGCCGGCGCGGTGGAGTCGCCACAGGTGTTTGATCCGGAGTGGCAGATCGAACTGATCGCTGCCGAGCCGGATCTGGTGACGCCCACGGGATGTTGTTTTGACAACGACGGCGGATTGTTGGTGATCGAATGTCACACGCATTTTCCACCCGAAGATTATTCGGGACCAAAGACGGATCGGATCTATCGGTTCGATGACAGCGATGGAGACGGCGTGCTCGATCGCAAACGATTGTTTTTCGAAGGCGGAACGGCATCGATGAACATTGTCAATCTTGGCGATGGATCGGTCGCTGTTGCCACACGAAGCCACGTGTCGCGGTTGCGAGATACGGACGGTGACCACGTTGCGGATCAGCAAACGGTGTTGCTAACGCATCAAACCAACGCGGTTTACCCGCACAACGGACTGGGCGGATTGATGCTCGGGCCCGACGGTTGGTTGTATGTCGGACAGGGCGAGAATTTTGGTGAGCCGTACCAGGTCATTGGCACTGACGGTTCCAAACAGATCGGCGGTGGCGAGGGAGGGAACCTGTTTCGTTGTCGACCGGATGGAAGCAGTGTGCAGCGGGTTGCGACCGGGTTTTGGAATCCGTTCGGTTTGTGTTTTGATACCGTCGGCAGATTGTGGGTTGTGGGTAACGATCCCGATGCTTCGCCGCCGAACCGATTGTTGCACATCGTGCCGGGTGGAGACTATGGTTTTCAATTCCGGTTCGGGCGTGCCGGCATCCATCCGCTTCAAGCATGGAATGGCGAGTTGCCTGGGACTTTACCGATGGCCGCCGGAACGGGTGAAGCGGCGTGTGCGGTTGCCTGGCACGAGCAATCGCTTTGGGTCACGAGCTGGGGTGATAATCGGATCGAGCGACATCGGTTGATTCAACACGGCGCATCCTGGAAAACCGAGCCCGAGATTGTCGTTCAGGGCGATGCAAGTTTTCGACCTGTCGGAATGGCTGTTTCAGCCGACGGGTCAATCTATTTGACCGATTGGGTTGATCGCAGCTATCCGGTCCACGGCAAAGGTCGGCTGTGGAGACTGGGACGAAAGGCCCGCAGTCCATCGTCGGAATCGTCTCAATCACCTGCACTGACTGAGCAAGAATCCATTGCGGCGGGATTATTACGTTCCGACGGAACGATTGCGGTCGAAAAGCGACTCTCTGCACTGGAAAGCGATGATCCGTTTATTCGTCAAGCCGCGGTGATCGGATTGGTGCAAACCAACCAACTGGCTGCGATTGGGCCTGGTCAAGCGATGACCAATGAGCAACGTGTCGGCCAGTTGGCCGCATGGCGATGGAAAGAACTATCGGACCCGGAAAGCTTGTCCGCCGATCAACGTGACCAGTTCATTCGCCGCGGATTGGCCGACGATTCGAATGATGTCGTTCTGTTGTCATTACGTTGGGCGGCCGAACGAAATTGCAAAGACCAACTTCCCGCGATTCGCAAGCTACTTGATAAGGACGACATTTCACCGCGGGTTTTTTCATCGGTGATCGCCGCAATCGCGTACCTGGAAACGGGCTCGGCTTCGGGGCGGTCGCGTGACCCCGCGATCGAAAAGCTGCTGGTTGAATTTGCTGGTGACCCGGATCGATCGGCGATGTTGCGTGGTTTGGCCGTTCGCAGGATTCCTGATGTGGCCGAGTCTCCGACAGACCAACAGTTGGGCAGCTGGGTGCAGCAGCAGCGTGCGCGTCCGTTCGCGATGGAGGTTGTGCGGCTTCTAGCGGCCCGCGGCGGTGAATCGGCAGCCAACCAATTGGCGGCAATTGCTGATGACCAAGCGTTTGACGTGCAAACGCGGGCGGACGCTCTCGCGGCGCTCTCACGAAACGCCGAACGACATGCATCGCTGATCAACAAGTCGTCGCTGCCTAAGCAACCCAACGAGATTCGGACCGAAGCTCGTCGAATTCGTAATCGGAATTGGGCGACAGAGGAAACAAGACCGAACAAGGAGGACATAGGCGCTTGGGCCAACTTGGTCGGCGATGGCGGAAGTGTGGACGCAGGCCGACGCGTCTTTTTCCGAAGCACATGCGCCAACTGTCACATGCACAACGGACGTGGAGCAAAGACCGGGCCAGATTTGACAACTTTGTCCGGAAACATGACCAAGACCCGGTTGTTGGATTCAATCCTTCATCCTAGTAAAGAAGTGGGGCCGTTGTACGTCCCGTGGAGAGTATTGAAGACGGACGGCAGCGTTTTGACCGGATTGAAATTGGATGCAGCCGGCGTCGGAAATCGATTGCGGTTTCAAGGTGCCGATGGCAATGTGTTCGAGGTTGGCTTGGACGAGATTGACCAACAAGAACCGGTTGAGCAATCTATCATGCCGACCGGATTGGAAAGCACGATGTCGATTGGCGAATTGCGAGACCTGATCGCATTTTTGTCCGAGACGTCGCCAGGCGACGTTAAGAGATGACTCTTTTGTTGTGGGAATGCGGGAGTCCCTCGCTGACGCATTTTGAAGT
>JAGQPO010000780.1 GCA_020426665.1 Planctomycetales bacterium | reverse complement strand
CAGGAGCCCACCACATGCCAATTCCCACGCCCGTGTCGGAAGCAAATAAAACGCGGCACTCGGGCGTGCGGCAACGATAATCAGATAACCAAGCCCGCTGGTTGCAATAACAAACAAGAAAAACGCCGTCACGCGTCGTGGCATACAGCGGTGAACCAGGGCCAAGACGACGGGGAATATTAAATAGAATTGCTCTTCGACCGATAACGACCAGGTGTGCAATAACGCCGTTGATTCAGCCGTCGGTCCCCAGTAATCGCCGGTGCTGCGCCAAACAAAAACATTTGACACCGAGACGAGTGCGGCGATCGCTTGCTTGGCGACGTACACACGCTGGCCATCAACCAAAAAGAAGTTGGCAACCAACAGCGTCGCGACAACGACCGAAAGGATCACGGGAACCAGTCGTCGAATCCGCCGCGCATAAAAACGACGCATCCCGAAAACGCCCAAATCCATGTCCCGCAACAAGATGGCTGAAATCAAATATCCGGACAGCACGAAAAAGACGTCAACGCCCAAATAGCCGCCGCGCAGATGTGTCGGATTCAGGTGAAAGACGACAACCGGAATGATTGCGATCGCGCGTAGCGAATCGATCTCCGCGCGGTAATCCAATCCCCGCTCCTGCCGTGACGTTGCGTTAGAGGTTTCCATTGGGCAGAGAATAATCGAACTGAATCTTCGAATCCATCGGACCGATTGACCAGGGGGGCGATTGCCGCGGCACACCGTTTGCAAGGACGGGTGTAGACTAAAAAGTAAATGAATTGACCGCGACCACTGACCGCAACAGGTGATCCATGGATCGTTCAACGAATCCACCACCCAACGACCTGATCCGATTGGACGTGAACTTTCCGATTTGGGATCGCTTTTTTATGGTTGCGCCTCTGGTCGTGATCGGGACACGTGAACCAGACGGCGGATATGATTTGGCCCCCAAACACATGGTGACACCGCTGGGTTGGGACAACTACTTTGGTTTCGTTTGCACTCCGGAACACTCGACGTACCAGAACATTCGGCGTGACGAAGTGTTCACAGTCAGTTTTCCATCGGCCGATGCGGTGGTCTTGGCCAGCTTGGCGGCGTCACCTCGATGCGGTGATGATTCGAAACCGGCGATGGCTGCGCTGCCGCGCATCGCGGCCACGATGATTGACGGCGAGTTTCTGAAGCAATCGACGCTGTTTTTTGAGTGCGAATTGGACCGTATTGTGGATGACTTTGGAGTGAACAGTCTGATCGCCGGACGGATTATTGCGGCGATGGTCGATCCGGCTGCGAAAAGGGCAATGGACGTCGCCGACCAAGAAGTCATCGACGCCTCACCGCTGTTGGCCTACGTCACTCCGGGACGCTACGCGACAATCGATCGAAGCCATGCATTTCCATTTCCGGAGGGCTTTCAAAAAACCAAGGACGCACGATCGTGAAGAAAGCAGCAGCCACAGAAATACAACGCTATCTGGCGGGCCATCAGGATGAGATGGTGAAACTGCTTTGCGCCGCTGTCGGCATCGAATCGCCGTCGGCCGACCCCGCGTCACAGGCTCCGATTTTAGACCTGTTTGAATCCGAATTAAACTCGTTCGGGTATCGCTGTCGCCGCTACCCCGGCATCACGTCGGGCGGACAACTGCTGGCAATGCCGCCGTCGGTCGATTCGCACACCCACCGGCAACTGTTGCTGGGACACTGCGACACGGTGTGGCCGACTGGCACATTGGAAAAGATGCCCATCGAATCCCGCGAGGGTCGTTTGCACGGACCGGGAGTCTATGACATGAAGGCTGGATTGGTTCAATCAGTCTTCGCAATTCGATCGCTTCGAGACCTGGGGATGATGCCGTCGGTGGCGCCCGTGCTGTTCATCAACTCGGACGAAGAAATCGGCAGCATTGACTCGGGGCCGCGTATCCGCCGACTGGCCCAGTGTGTCGATCGGGCGATGGTGATGGAACCGTCTCTCGGTCCACAGGGTCGGCTGAAAACAGCTCGCAAAGGCGTGGGGCGTTTCGTCATCACCATTTCCGGTAAAGCGGCCCACGCGGGATTGGACCCGGAAAAGGGCATCAGCGCGATCCTGGAACTTTCGCATGTCGTGCAAGCGTTGCACGCTTTGAATGACTTGGAAGCCGGAACGACCGTCAACGTGGGCACGATCGATGGCGGTGTCCGGCCGAACGTGGTTGCTGCGGAGAGCCGAGCGGAAGTCGACGTGCGAGTGCGAACCGAGGCGATCGCTCGTCGAGTGGAACATGCCATCTATGCGATCAAGCCGACCGTGCCGGGAACGGAAATCAAAGTCAGTGGTTCCATCGGTCGACCGCCACTGGAACGAACGCCACGAAACCGAAAACTTTGGACGCGTGCGCAAGAAGCCGCAGATTTATTGGGCATTGAAATCGACGAAGGCGCCGCAGGCGGCGGATCCGACGGCAATTGGACCAGCTTGCACACACCGACGCTGGACGGATTGGGCGCTGTCGGCGACGGTGCCCACGCACTCAACGAACATGTGATCGAAGAAAAAATGCCCGAGCGAGCCGCGTTGCTGGCGTGTCTGATCATGGGCCAACCGATATCCGAATTTGAAATACAGGATGATACTGGACGATGGGATCAATCGATCGCACCGTCGCTTGATGAACGAACACAAACGCAAGTCCCCTAGAACTGATTGGTGAGGTTCGAGCGATGTCTGAAACCAAAATGACGTTTGCATCATTGACTCGAATTTCCGATTTGGAGGACATTCCGTTCACGTTGGATGTTCTGCCGCGCGACAGATGGGCGACGGGTGACTATGTCATTGGTGAAGTCACTCAAACGTCGCCAAATCGTCAAATTGAATTGAGTACCGGCCGGATGATTGAAGTATCGATCGGTGACCTGGTCGTCGGCGCCTTTGGTTTCCGCGCCGCAACCTTGGAGTCGGTGGGCAGTTGGCAAGACATCCCCGACGACGGACGCATGCACGCGATGACCGCCGCCGGGTTGATCGGAGCCGTCACTTCGCGATCCAGCTTTGTCGGCGAGCCGATCCACTTGGAATACCGCGGCCATGTGACCCGTGGCGTTCAGAAAGTAACGATGCAAGACTTCGTCGGCGCGTCTGCGCCGGCGACGATCGACCTGCCGGTCGTTTTGCTGATCGGAACGTCGATGTCATCGGGCAAGACGACATCAGCCAAGGTCATCATTCGTCGACTGAAGAAGCGGGGACTGCGGGTGACCGCAGCAAAATTCACCGGCGCGGGTCGGTATCGTGACGTGTTGTCCATGTCGGATGCCGGAGCCGACGCGGTCTTTGATTTTGTCGATGCCGGACTTCCATCAACGGTTTGTGAGCGCGACGTCTATCAACGCGCCTTTGACACCCTGGTCGGGCGAATCGTCGAAACGAACCCTGACGTGATCGTCGCCGAAGCCGGCGCATCGCCGATCGAACCCTACAACGGTCAGGTTGCGGTCCAGGGGCTAAGCCACGGACGGCGGTTCACAGTTCTTTGTGCCTCGGACCCCTATGCCGTGATCGGAGTGACGAAAGGATTTGGGTTTCAGCCCGATTTGGTCACGGGCATTTGCACCAGCACCTCGGCGGGCGTCAAAGTCGTTCGCAGCCTGGTCCAGGCCGCCGCGCTGAACCTGACCAATCCCGCGTCGCTACCAGAACTTGATCAATTACTGATCGAATCGCTGGGAATCGGACCGCAGACATGATCGGCGGCAATCCGATTCTTTCACTCCTCGCGAAATGTTGACGCTGATTTCCCCGCGTGTTAATTCAGGTGCGTATACTGTCGATCCGTCAACAGGGGCCGGTTGCCTTTGTGGGCGGCCCAACGAAGTTCTCCACTCTGCTTGTATTTCCTTCTGAACGGTACTAACGAATGCGACACTACGTTCCTTTTCTTGCAATAATTATCCTGGCCGGCTCTCTCGTATCTGGCGGAACCTACTCCGCTTGCGCCGCCGAGATGTATGACTACGACCATGTTCATTCATCGGTCAGTTTTAAAGCCAGACACCTGGACATCAGCTGGATCCACGGTCGATTCAACGACGTCTCAGGCAAGTTTTCGATCGATCGCGAGCACCCGTCAAAGTCGACTTTCGCGTTGACGATCAAGGCTGGCAGTGTCGACACCGGTAATCAGGCTCGCGATGAACATTTACGTCAACCTGATTACTTCGACACCAAACAATTTCCGACCATCGAATTTAAAAGCACCAGCGTCAAGACGGTCGATGGTGGCTATGAAGTGACCGGTGACTTCACCATGCACGGCACGACCAACGAACTGACCATCACGTTGATGGGCGGAAAGGAGCACGATTTCGGTAAAGTAAAACGCGTCGCATTTTCAACCACACTGTCTCTCAAACGCAGCGAGTTTAACTTTGACAAGAGCGGCATCGGCGCTATCGGAGACAAGGTCTTGATCATGATCGATTGCGAAGGCGTCCGCGAATAGGCGATGCCGGACCCGCTGCTTTATCTGAAATCGATCGCAGCAGCCACTGTCACATCGCTTCTGATTTTGGCAGTTTGCTTCCCCAGACGTAGCGCGACACCGACTAAGGTCAATCTGGTCAGTGTCGTCGCGATCGGCGTCGCCCTGGCAGCCGGACTGTCTGTCATGTCAATTCAGTGGGTCTGGCCACCCGCGGGCGGACTGGACCGGTTGTTGTTAATCGTCATTCCAGTCGTCCTGGGCGTTGAATCGATTTCATCGTATTGCCCCACAGACCGATGGTGGGCGTGGTTACTGCGAATAGCCGCCGTATTGATGACGCCCAGAGTGCTACTGCATCAATCGATTTATCTTGGTGAAACCGACCAGTGGACGACGTGGCAGCGTTTTATGACGCTCGGTATCTGTGTCATCGTCCTGGCTGCTGCTTGGTTCCTGTTGTCAAAACTGGCCGGTCATCGATCCGGATTCTCGATCCCGCTTGCATTGTGTCTTGCACTGCTGTGCGCGGGAGCAACCGTGATGATGGGTGGATACATCAAAGGTGGTGCCGTGGCGTTACCGATTGTTGGAACCTTAATTGCCGCCCTTTCAGTAATGTGGTTCATGCAGCGCAGGATGATCAATTCGCCGATTGCACTCCCGCCGGTGATCCTTGCCGTGGGATTGGTCAGCCTGTTCGGAATTCTGTTCATCGGCCATTTCTTCGGCCGTGTTTCGTCAGACCACGCGGCTATCGTATTTTTGGCGCCACTGTTGTGTTGGTTTTCAGAAATGCCGCGTCTGCGAAAACTAAGTCCCCGAATGACGGGCGTCGTTCGATTATCATTGGTCAGTATTCCTTTGGTATTTGTCTTCGTGCAGGCAAAACATGACTTTGACGAAAAGTTTTCACCGCTGGTGATGGACCAAAGTACCAATGATGTTAGCGGTAACCACGGATTTGCCGTAACAGTGGTCGATCACATCGAGTCCCTCCAGTCCTTCGTCCCAAAGCGATCGAGATGAAACAAGTTAGCCACCAGAGAAATCCGATGATCCGAGCAGCAATTTTAGCGATCGGCCTTTGCGTCACGATGGCTCAAGTGTCTGTGGCGTCTAAGCCGAACATCATATTCATCTTTGCCGACGACTGGGGATGGGGCGACCTTAGCTGCCATGGTCACCCGTATGTCAAGACTCCCAACATCGATCGCTTGGCAAGGGAAGGAACCGATTTCCATCGCTTCACGGTTGCCAGCGGCGTGTGCTCGCCCAGCCGCACGGCGGTCATGACGGGCCATTTCCCCGCACGATACAACATCGACGGGCATTTTGCGTGGGTCCCAAGCAACGCGAAACGCAACATGCCGGACTGGCTGAGCCCCAAATCGCCACTGTTACCTCGGATGTTGCAGCAGGGTGGGTATGCGACGGCACATTTCGGCAAGTGGCATCTGTCAAACAACATGATTCCGGATTCTCCGTTGCCGATCGAATACGGCTATGACGAATACGGCGCATTCAACTGCGCCGGCGAGCAAATGCCTGTCCACGAGGATGCCGAACACGCCATTGCGTTTATTGAAAAGAGCCGTCAGCAGAACAAACCGTTCTTTGTCAATTTGTGGCTTCACGAACCACACACGCCGTTCCACACCGTACCAAAATACCGTTGGCGATTTCGCCAGTTAGAAGAGCGAGATAACATTTACGCATCGGTTCTTTCGCACGCCGATGACCGGATAGGCGAAGTCCTTGATGCGTTGGATCGACTTGAATTGTCGGAGAACACATTAGTGATATTCAGTTCCGACAATGGGCCCGCTCGAGCCGGCGAGTCTGCGGAATTGACGCTGATGCATGACACCGCAACTGGCGCCGGATATGGCATCGGCGCATCGATGGGAATCACCGGTGGACGCAAAGGTTACAAATCTGCTCTGTTCGAAGGTGGCATCGGAGTTCCGTTTATCGCCCGCTGGCCGGGAAAGATCGCGGCCGGGAAAATTGATAACACTTCACTGCTGTCCGCCGTCGACTTGCTGCCGACGTTTTGTGAAATTGCCGGTGTCCCCTTGCCGGACAACTACGTTCCGGACGGCGCAAGTCAAGTCCAGGCATTACTGGGCAACGGAAAGTCCGTCCGCGAAAAGCCGTTATTCTGGAAAATGCAATCTCGTTGGCCGCCGAGACCAAACCAGCCCTACCACTGGGTCTCGTGGGCAGTCGTCGATCAACAATGGAAACTTCTGGCCAACGAAGACCTAAGTCACGTGGAACTGTACGATCTGGTGGCGGATCCGTACGAAAAAACGAATCTTGGGAACACCAACGCCACGGTCGTCGCGCAACTGCGCGAAAAGCTCAAACGATGGCAGGCGTCGTTGCCTGCCCAACCCACCGGCAACGTGTTTTCGAATGAACGGAAAGGGTTTTAAGTTCCAGGTTCCAGGTTCCAGGTTCCAAGTTCCAGGTTCCAAGTTCCAGGTTACGCCTTAGCCTCTCGGCGAAACCTTCCGGGCGGCACTTTCATCGCGCGGCTGAACGTGACGCTCATGTATTCTTCGTTTTGAAAACCTGTCATTCGCGCGATTTGACTGAGCGTCAGGTCGGTTTCGATCAACAGTCTGCGGATCTGTTCAACTCGACGTCGCGTGATTTCTTGATGGGGCGTCCGTCCGACGATTTCGTGAAAACGTTTTTCGAGGACGCGGCGCGATAAAGGAACCTGCGCTAGGATATCATGAACGTTGATCCCCTCGCACGAATGGTCGCGAATGAATTGCATCGCCGCGGCGATATCTTGGTCCTCGATCGCCAGCACATCGGTCGATTGCCGCGTCGCCACTCCGATCGGTTCGATCAAGTGCGACAGTTGTTCGACCTGCATTCCGTTCATCATCATGTCCAACAACCGTGCCGCTTCATGACCGGTTTTGTGCGCAGCCGGAATGACGCTGGAAAGCGGAGGCGTGCAAAGGTCACACAACAATTCATCGTTGTCGACACCTAACAACGCGACTTCCTCCGGGACATCAATCTTGTTTTCTCTGCAGATGTCCAAGATCTGTTGCGCCTTGATGTCATAACATGCGAACAACGCGACCGGGCGGGGCAGTCCCAAAATCCACTTTGTCAATCGTGTTCGCTCGCGACTGAGCGAGAAACCAGGTGTGTCGCGCGACTTTGAGTGAAAGACGCTGCAATTGCGTTTCCACCGCATCGCCTCTCTAATGAATGCTTGTTCGCGCCAATTGGACCAGTTGTACTCGGGCTCGCCACAAAACGCGAAGTGTTCGAAACCACGCTGATGAAAATGTTCATAGGCGAGACGCGCAATCGCCGCGTCGTCCGTTTCGACCCAGGGGATCTTTGGCACATGCCGCGCCGCGCTAACATCGACGATCGGCATTTTCAACTTTTTTACAGCTCGCGCAATCGCTTCCGTTTCGATTCGAACAATCAATCCGTCGCCTTTCCAGTTCTGCAGCCACGAAGGCGGCGTCGCGCCTCGATGCTGCTCCGGCAAATACACCGACCATGATCGGGTCGTCTTGATATACGATACAATTCCGCTCAGCAGGTTTCGTGCGTAGGCGTTCGATGTTTCGACCAACAGCGCGACAGACTTTTGTTTTTCCATGCTTTTGTCGACTCAACGGTTCACGCCGGTGCCACGGGTACGGATCCGACCGGCCGGTAATCGATTTACCGATCGGTGAATATACACATAAAGTATACGCGTTTTCACATGGAATGCGATTTTTGTACTCGTATACTGTGCGTCGATGTCGGGACATCGGTG
>JAGQPO010000779.1 GCA_020426665.1 Planctomycetales bacterium | reverse complement strand
GACTTGTGGGTAAAGACAAGGTCGTAAGGCCCCGGAAAACAATGCGTTTGGAGCGATAGCCCGGAGGGCGACACAGCGGCGTGATTTTGTACCGCCCTCCGGGCTAAAAAAACGCAACTTCAAAACTCACGCGTTCGGGTTATGAAAAGGCAATGCATTACGCGAAGGCGCAGGTTCGAGACTATTGCAATCGTGTCGCCATCGGCGCGAATTGCGGCGGAGGGTTTTCACTCATGCGTCAGGATCGGATTGATCGCTAAGGCTGATTTGTTCACAGTGGGGCGGGCTCATACATGCTCGTTTCCTGGTGATTTCTCCCGCAGTGTGTTTTGCGTCCCCCCATGGTTTACCGTTATGAAACTCCGCACCGAACGGTGTGGGGTTGCGCGTCCATCTTCACACGACTCCAGTCCGCAAGCACCGATGAAGAATTCCGTTTTAGTTGTTGACGGCGAACCCGCACTGCGAAGTGAGATGGTTTCGATTCTCGAGAACGCCGGGTTCGAAGCCCTGGGTGCCGAAAACGGTTTACGGGGTCTTGAGTTGATCGAACGGGAAAATGTTCGTTTGGTTATCTGCGACTGGCATGTGGACGACGCGAGCGGTATTGACCTGTGCTGCAAGCTGAAAACGGCGGGCTTGGGAAGCTATGTCTATGTTATTTTGTTGACTCCCAAAGATTCGATTGATCAACGCGTGCAAGGAATGGTGGCCGGTGCCGACGATATTGTTAGCAAGCCTTTTCAACCGAGTGATCTGGTTGCACGAGTGAAGGTAGGCTATCGCCTGTTGCAGCTTGAAACGCGTGAGTCTTTGATTTTGTCATTGGCAAAGCTGGCCGAACGCCGTGAACCGGAAACCGGGCACCACATTGAACGTGTGCAATGCTATTCGAGATGCCTTGCCGAACAGCTACAAGGTCATCCAAAGTATTCCGGTATCGTCACATCGGAATACGTTCAATTGATCTATCAAACCAGCCCCTTGCACGATATCGGGAAAATCGGCATCCCTGAATCGGTTCTTCTGAAACCAGGCAAGCTGACGCAGCGGGAGTTTGATTTAGTCAAGGAGCATCCGTTGATTGGCGCGGAGACTCTTCGTGGTGCGATCGAGCGTGGTCCCGAAACACCGTTTCTGGAAATGGCTCACGACATTGCGCTGTCGCATCACGAGAAATTCGACGGCAGCGGTTATCCTCAGGGGCTCGCGGGCGAGGCAATTCCACTTGCCGCCAGGATCGTTGCACTGGCCGACGTGTACGACGCACTGACAACCCATCGTGTCTACAAAGACGCGTACTCGCATGAGAAGTCAGAATCGATCATCGTTGAAGACCGTGGGAGGCATTTTGATCCGGATGTTGTCGATGCGTTCTTGCAGGTCAAGGAAACGTTCCAGGCGATTTGCCGACATTTTGACAATGACGGGAACGATCTGCCCCGCGGCGGGGCGAATCAAACGACGGAGCCAGTTTTGTCCGAATCCAACGACTACTTGGGACCCTACGAAACCGCATCGTTAACCTAGGGGGCGATGCGGTGGTTTTTCGATCGGCTACATTAGCTGGAATGCTGAAACCGATAGAGATTTCGACTGGCGTCGACACACGAGCGATTCCGACGGTCATTGCCGCCAAACTGGCGGCAATGCGATTGCGCATCGAGGCGTTCCAGGATTGCTGGGACCAACATCACGCCGCGCAGTTTGTTGCGGCCGATTACGAACTCGTCTATCAAACGCTGGCGTGGGTCAGCGAAACTCAGGCGTCGATCGGCCGTCGGTTTGTTGAATGGGGATGCGGATTTGCGACGGTGGCATGTTTGGCGGACGCATTGGGTTGGAACGCGTATGCCATCGAAGCCCATGCCGATTTGATTTCCGAAGCGCGGAAGACGATCGCCGATTGGCCCGCGAAGGTCGACTTGTTTGCCGGAAATTTCTTGCCGCCTGGGGCGGACGATTTGGCTGCCGATCCGACGTTACCTTCGCTTGGTCACGGCGGGCAATCAGCCTACGGAGCTTGGGAGACGGACCTGGATGATTTTTCGCTGGTCTATTCTTATCCGTGGCCCGGCGAAGATGAATTCCACGAAGACGTCTTTGATCGGTATGCCGCAGTCGGAGCAATGTTATTGATGTTTGTCGGTCCAAACGAAATGCGGCTGATGCGAAAGGTGAAGGCGTGAGTCCATCGGGGTGCTTTGCCGCCGATTCAAAGCACTAGGCGCCACTGAGCAGCACAACGACCCGAGAAGCGATCGATTGGCGTGTCCCGATTTCGCCGACGCCTTCGCCGGTCTTGGCTTTGACACTGACGCGATCCGCATCGATGCCCAAAAGTTTGGCGAGATGATCACGCATTGCGTCAATGTGCGGGGCCATCTTTGGGCGTTCAGCCAGGATCACACAATCGAGGTTGACGATTTGCATTGCTCTTTGGCTGACCTTTTCGAGCGCCGCGAGCACAAAATCGCGACTGTCGCGTCCCCGGTTCACCTCTTTGTCATCGGGAAACAAACGGCCAATGTCGGCGGCACAGATGGCGCCCAGCAAGGCGTCGGTGATGGCGTGCAGCAGCA
>JAGQPO010000778.1 GCA_020426665.1 Planctomycetales bacterium | reverse complement strand
AACAGCGGCGTGATCCACGCCGGCCTCTACTACCTCGTCATCGTTTTGTTGGCTTTTACAAGCGGCGTTTCCCTCGCCGGACTTTCACCCGAGATCCTTCCTTGATAACCAACGAAAACGATTTTCCGACGATCGATGCGTCGGCGTTTTCGCTGGCCGCCCTGCCTACCAACGTCTGAACGTGACCGAGTTACCCGAAATCGAGCTTCTCCATCGCGCCGGCGCGGATTCTGGATCATTGGTTCGCATCCCACCGGCGCAGTCCATTGTGCTGACACGACGGGTGCGACGTTTGATCGACACCGCACCGATGCGGCGGTTGGCCGGAATCAGCCAGCTTGGGATGGTGTCGCTGGTCTATCCCGGCGCGATGCACACTCGATTCGAACACACGTTGGGTGTTTACCAGAACGCGCTGCATTTCCTGGCAAGGTTTTTGGGCGATCCGCTGGCCGCACCGTGGTTGACGGAATCCAGCTGCGACGCATTTATCCTGGCATCGCTTGTGCATGACCTAGGTCATTGGCCGTTTTGCCATCCGATCGAAGATATGCAGCTAGAGGATTTGCCGCGGCATGAACAACGTGTCGAGCGACTGATTGGTGACGGAGAGATCGCCGAATGCATTTCCGATGATTGGCGCTGTAACACGAAACAGGTGGTCGATCTGTTGGTCGGCCAGAAAGAACCCGTCGAAACGGAAAACGATGGCACGCGGTTTTTGGCGAGTTGTCTTAGTGGCCCGATCGACATCGACAAATTGGATTATCTTCAACGAGACAGTTTGCACTGTGGCGTCGACTATGGCAGAAACTTTGATGCCGGGCGTCTGATTTCCTCGCTAGTCGTCGACCCATCGACCAAGCGGTTGGCCGTTGGTGAAAAGGGACGAACGGCAGCCGAGATGATGGTGTTTGCCAGGTACATCATGTTCAGCGAGGTTTATTGGCACCACGCCGTCCGATCGGCGACCGCGATGCTGCAGCGGAGTGTCTTTTTGTTGCACAACCGGCTGGATCTGACAGCGGCATTAAAGTTGGCCGATGCAGATTGGATTTCGTTATTGCGTCGCACGGGGCAAGGCAGCCTGGCCGAACCGATGATCGAAGGCTTGTTCGGTCCTCGGCGTGTGTTATTCAAACGTGTCGCGGAATTTAGCGTGCTGTCAGGCGCCGCAATCCATCAAAGCGTGGCCAGACGACCATATTGGTGGCTTGTTGCTTTGTGCGAAGTGATTGCCGATGAAGTGAGCCGACGGTCCGGCGTGGCCGTCGCGCCGGCAGACGTGCTGGTCGATGCCCCTCCGGTCAAGTTAGAAGTCGACATCAATACGGCGGTCTTGTTTGCCGATGGTCGAGACGCAACACTGGGTGAAGTCTCTCCGGTCGTGTCGGTACTTGCCCATCAACAATTCGACAACTTTGTCAAACGTGTGCGTGTCTTCGTCAGGCCCGATCTTCGCGAACGGCTTAAAGCACAATTCCCCTCCTCCGAACATTGGTCCGAGTTATTGGTCGAATGTATCAATCGATTCTAGAAGTGAACAGGAATGACTGTTAAAGGCTTGATCAACGGGATTCGTATCATTGTCGAATCCGACCCGGACGCGGCGTCACGAACAGCCGCTGAATTGATCGCCAGACAAATTGCGGAAAAGACCGACTGCGTGCTCGGTCTGGCAACCGGCGGCACGCCCGTGCAGACGTACGAACGGTTGATCCAAATGAATGCCAGTGGTGAAGTCGACTTTGCCCGTGTCACGACCTTTAATCTGGACGAGTACATCGGACTCGATCGTCAACATTCGCAAAGTTATCGGGTGTTTATGAACACCCATTTGTTTAACCACATCAACATCGATCTGAATCGCACCTTTGTACCGGACGGATGCGCCGGTGATATCCCGAGGCACTGTGCGGAATATGAGTCGATGATTCAATCCGCCGGCGGGATCGATTTGCAATTGTTGGGACTCGGTCACAACGGACACATCGCATTCAACGAACCCGGTTCGCCGGTCAACAGCCGAACCCGGCAAGTCGACTTGACCGCTGAAACCATCGAAAAGAATGCCCGATTCTTTCCGACCATCAATGACGTTCCACGACATGCGATCACGATGGGAATCGCGACAATTCTTGAAGCGAAGAGTATTTTGTTGCTGGCGTTGGGGGAAGCAAAATCCGATGCGGTCGACGCGATGTTGCAAGGGCCGATCACTCAATCGCATCCGGCATCACTGCTTCGCAATCACAACGACGTGACGGTCGTGTTGGATGAAGCGGCGGCCGGCAAAACAAGTGTCGTTGATCGATCCGCGATCAGTATGGATTGATTGTAGAGCGATCGACGACACGCCGACGCAGTGATTCCAATTGCTGCCATAAGGAGCCTGAATTCGACGAAACGAATGCGATCATGAGCATGCCCAATCAACCTTCGATTGAATCCGAACCTTTGACAACGCAGGTCGCCATCGTCGGCGCGGGTCCGATCGGATTGGAACTTGCCGTCGCTCTCATTCGACGCGGCATTCCACACCAGGTCTTTGACGCCGGTACGGTCGGAAACACGATCGCCTGGTGGGCACCGCAAACACGTTGGTTCAGCAGCAACGAGCGGATTGCGATTGCCGGTGTCCCATTGCTGACGGTCGACCAATCCAAGGCCACACGCGAAGAATACCTGACGTATTTGCGTGGCGTAGCGACACAGTATGGGATCGGTGTTCAAACACATTGCCCGGTCGTTGATATCGCGAAAGACGGCGGGGAATTCATCGTCACGACAAACCCGGCCAGCGGAAAGACTCATTGGCGCGCCGATGCGGTTGTCTTGGCAACCGGAGGGACTGATTTTCCCAGGCGACTTGAAATACCCGGCGATGATTTGCCGCACGTCGATGGCTATCTTCGAGAAACGCATCGCTACTTTGGTCGTCGAGTCTTGATTATCGGCGGACGCAACAGCGCCATCGAAGCCGCATTGCGATTGCACCACGCCGGCGCCGTGGTCTCACTCAGCTATCGTGGCGAATCGCTGCCCGAGGAGGGGATCAAATATTGGTTGTTGCCCGAAATCAAAGGTTTGCTGAAATCTGGGCGAATCAGGGATCTCACCGGAACCGTGCCGATCGAAATCACGACCGGCTCGGTCCGGCTGGAATCAGTGCGAGATCAGTCGTTGGTCGACGTCCAAGCGGATGAAGTGCTCTGCTTGATCGGCTACGAGCAAGACAAGACATTGATGCGGAACGCCGGAGTCGAGTTATTGGGGCCGATGTTGCGACCGAGTTTCGATGAACGAACGATGGAAACCAATGTTCCCGGCATCTACGTCGCGGGCACCGCAACCGCAGGCACTCAAAGCAGCAAGTACAAAATCTTCCTTGAGAATTGCCATGATCATGTCGACAAGATCGTCGCCAGTCTGACCGGCAAGCCCGTCGATTCGGCGCCGCGACGCTACAGCGACCAAATCGCCATGGAACCGGAAAGTTAACCTCAGCAGTGCCCGTAGGCTCGCGCCAAACGGCTGATATCAATCGA
>JAGQPO010000777.1 GCA_020426665.1 Planctomycetales bacterium | reverse complement strand
CAGGTTTTGCGTCTCGTTCGGATCGGTTTGATAGTCATACAATTCATACTCGGCATCGTTGGCATCTTCGCCCGGTGTTTTCCATTGGACCATTCGGTATCGATCGGTACGAATCGCGCGTCCCATCTTTGACTTGGGGTAAGCATGGTAGGCGTGGTCCCGAACGCGAGCATCGGGGTCTTTCAAAACCGGCACCAAACTGACGCCGTCGATCGGCTGTGGGCCGACGGGCTTGGGCAGGCCTGCTAATTCCGCAAGCGTCGGGAACAGGTCAACACTTTCTGCCAATTGGCCGGTCGACTGATTGGGGCGAGTGACTCCCGGCGCGATGATAAAAATCGGGATCCGGTTGGCTTGTTCGTAATTCGTGTGCTTTGTCCAGATCCCAAGATCACCGAGATGAAAACCGTGGTCACCCCAAAGCACGACGATCGTATTGTCGGACAATTCCAATTCATCCAGCGCCGCGATGACTTTGCCGATCTGTGCATCGACGTAGCTGGCGCTGGCGTAATAGCCATGGATCAAATCACGTTTCAATTCGTCGGAGAAGTTCGCGTCGCGATCTTCGGGGACCGGTTTGTAATTGGTGATCTCGCCGCCACGTTTGTGTGCGACCGTTGGGGAATCTTTCGGCAGCGACTCGAAAGCGGGCATCGGCAGCGAGTTCGGATCATACAAGTCCCAATATTTTTTTGGAGCAGAAAACGGCAGGTGCGGTCGGGCAAAGCCGGCTGCGATAAAGAAGGGCGTGCCTTCGTTACCGCGGCGTTCTTTTGCCGCACGAAGTCGCCGAATGGTTTCCGCAGCAACCCGTCCGTCGGCATAGGCCTGGTCATCGACGTCGGGCGATTCGTAAGCGGCACCACGAGGTAACGATCTGATCTCGCCTAGTTTCTGGTTCGTAAAATAAGCTTCTTCACGCGTCAGTTTTCCACCATCGGTGCTGCTCGGATCAACGTACTCAATCACTTTCTCTTTGAAGTGCGGGACGGAGAACGATTCAGGGTCACCGTTATTCCCATGTCCGATGTGAAACACTTTGCCCAAAGATTCCGTCCGGTAGCCGTGGGCCGCAAAATGCTGAGGCATTGTCACGGCTTGTGGCATCCAACCCCGCAGCTCACTTCCCAATCCGTACAGCCCGGACGAGGTCGAATGAGAACCAAGCATCAACGTGAATCGCGACGGTGCGCAGACGGCCTGGTTACAATAGGCGCGATCGAACCGCATACCACGCGCCGCAAGCGCGTCCAGGTTCGGAGTCTTGGCAACCGGATCTCCGTAACAACCCAGCGCCGGTTTTAAATCATCGACCAAAATCATCAACACATTTGGTCGGTCAGCGTGCACAGAAATGGCGGCAAACGCAATGGCCAGGATACAAAGCAAAACGGGCCGGAGTGACGGAATTCGGGTGGTCATCGGTGCCGGTCGGAAAAAGGAGAATCGTCGGGGGGGGAATCCGCAGAATATCAATTAAAATCGATGCCGGATGTCGCTGCCATGCAATCAGTCGTCTTGATTCTATGAGTTTTTGTCAAAAGACTCGCTACCCAACGATGGCGGACTGACGAAACGAGGTCAAAAAATGGTGGGTCAAAAAATGGAGAACCGCCACAACACAGTGATCGCCATTTTTCGACCCACCATATTTCAACCCACGATTTTTTGACCCGCCATTCGGCTACGATGTGTTGCCGACAATCCAATCCTTTCTAATCACTCGCCCAGTCGACCTATGCAATCGTTCCGCCTTTCGCCAATGGTGTGCGTGTTCCTGTTGTGCGCAACACCGTTGTTTGCTGATCGTCCCAATGTCCTGTTGATCTGTGTCGATGATTTGCGCCCGGAATTGAATTGTTTCGGCAAAAATTATATTCAATCGCCGAATATCGACGCGCTCGCAGCCGGTGGCCGCGCGTTCCATCAACATTACGTTCAATCACCGACCTGCGGTGCGTCACGGTACGCGTTGCTGACCGGGATGTACGGGTCGTCCAGTAATGGAGCCATTTTTGATCGAGCGAAAAAGCTGGCCGCCGACAGCAGTTCCGTTCCACCCAGCTTGCCGGCCTGGTTTCGACAGCATGGTTATCGCACCGTTTCGGTGGGCAAGGTTTCGCATCATCCCGGCGGACGTGGCGGGCCGGATTGGGACGACGAAGCGATTCCGGAAATGCCGAATTCCTGGGACCGCCACCTGATGCCAGTCGGACCTTGGCAGCACCCCAGGGGATCGATGCATGGATTGGCAAACGGCGAGATTCGCAAGAACGTCAAAGACATGGACGTGTTTCAATCGGTCGCGGGCAACGATTCAACGTATCCCGATGGCTTAACGGTAGAAGAATCGTTGCATCAATTGGATCAGTTAACCGCCGACGGCGAACCGCCATTTTTCTTAGCCGTTGGCATCATCCGCCCGCACCTGCCGTTCGGGGCACCGGCAAAGTACATGGAACCCTATCGTGACGCGACGTTGCCGCCGATTCCACATCCACGAAAGCCCGACGGAAAAACAACTTGGCATTCATCCGGCGAGTTCATGAAATACAACCGTTGGGGCAGAAATCCCAACGACGATGACGCGTTTGCAACCGAGGTGCGCAAACACTATGCAGCTTGTGTCACGTATGCCGATGCGCAGGTCGGTCGCGTTCTCAAACGGCTTGACGAAACCGGCGAAAGCGAAAACACGATTGTTGTGCTGTGGGGCGATCACGGCTGGAACCTCGGCGAGCATGCGATATGGGGCAAACATTGCTTGTTTGAAGAATCCTTACGTTCGCCGCTGATCATCCGTTATCCCGGCATCAAATCGGCGGGAAAAAAATCCAACGCGCTGGTCGAAACAATTGATGTGTTCCCCACGCTGTGCGATCTCGCCAACGTGCCGAAGCCCGACTTCCTTCACGGCACGTCACTGAAACCAATGCTGAACGATCCAGCGGCAAAAGGGTTCAGCGCGATTGGGTATCAGAGCAAGACGCAAACCATTCGCACTCCGACACACCGGTTGATCCGTCACCAGACCGGCGAGGTTGAATTGTATGACCATCGCACGAAAGACGCTGAAACAAAGAACATTGCCGCGTCGGAAGCGGATTACGTTGATTACTTAAGTGCGATGATTGATGCGAGGTTGAAGACGCCGCTGGAAAAGAAGCAGCGGCCGCAATTGCCGTTCCGCTGGGTCAATCCGCTGCCGCCGAATCATGCCGATCAACTGGTTCATGCGACGTTTCCCAGCAAGATCGCGGGAGAAGATGTCGGATATTCGATTTTGTTACCAAAAGACTACGATTCGTCCGCCAAACGATACCCGGTTGTTTACTACTTGCACGGTGGTCGGCCGGGAAGCGAATCAAAGAGCGTTACCCTGGCCGACAAGATCGTCGAACTGCGTGAACAGCATCACCTGGATCCGGTCATCTACGTTTTCGTCAACGGCGGACCGGTCAGCCATTACAACGTTCCCGATCGTATCGGCATCCCCGGCAAACCCGACGCGCGAGGCGCCGACGTGTTTATCCAAGAACTGATTCCCCATATCGATTCGACCTACCGAACGATCGCTTCCCGGACCCATCGCGGTCTGGAAGGCTTTTCGCAAGGCGGCCGCGGAACGATGCGGTTGTCGTTGCGCTACCCAGAGTTATTCTCCAGCGTCGCGGCAGGTGGCGGTGGATATGAGACGGAGAAAAAGATCAGCGAATCGCCCGATTCGGCCGAGTCCGAATCGTTGCGATTTGCCAGGGGCGACAACACCTGGGATTTGGCCAAAGCTTATGTGGCAAAGACTGACGCTCCGGCAATCAATCTGATGATTTATGTGGGAACAAAAGGGTTCAACTACGAAAACAACTTGGCCTACATGGAGTACCTGAAGTTATTGGGAATCGAACATCGGGCATTGATTGTGCCGGATGTGACGCACTCGGCGACGGGAATTTATGAAAAACAAGGTCTAGAGATCATGCGTTTCCATCAAGCCAATTTTTCGAGACGGTAAACAAGGTGGGCTCTGGGAAAAAAAAGTAGTTGTCCGACGCCCATGCAATCACAACCCGAATGCGTCAGCGAG